>CAJKEB010000004.1 GCA_905198865.1 uncultured Eubacteriales bacterium | reverse complement strand
CATGCCAAGCGAAATAATTAATAAGCTCACAGAAGCCGAAAATCAGTCAGAAGAAAGAGAAAAATCGGCTCATGCTGAAGCAGAAGCTATAATAAAAAATGCAGAGCTGCGCGCTGAGGAGATTATAAAAGAAGCAGAGCTTGAATGTGAAAATATACTTTCATCTTCCGAGATTAAAGCCCGCGACTGCGCTGAAAGCCTTAAAACAGAGCGTGCCGGCAGAATAAAACAGGAGATTGAAGAATTAAGAAGGTCTGCCGAAAGTAATTCGGGGCAAGTCCTGAATGAAATTTTAAAAGCTCTGGCGTAAGAGTGGTTTAGCTCAGAAATTATTAATGCTGAAAGAAAGGAAGTGCAAGTATGTCAAAGCTGCCAATGAAGCGTATTGAAGTGTTTGGGCTTAAGTCGCACAGGAAATCGATTCTTGAAGCGCTGCAACGCTTTGGTGTCGTTGAACCCGTCAGTACGGATTTGTCAGAAAAAGGTTTTTCCAAGATGGACACGGCTTCGTCTGCTGCTGCCTTTGTTAAGGCCGAAAACGTATTAAGCGAGGCGCTTGACACATTACAAAAATACTCGCCGGAAAATGTTCCTATACTCTCAATGTTCAGCGGTAAAAATATGATGACTGTGAAGCAGTATTACGAGACTATAGAAAATTCAGACAGAGCATTATATATAGCGCGTGAAATAATCACACTTGATAAAAACAACGCAGAGCTTATTGCTGATATAGCCAAGCTTGAAAATGAAATATTGTCACTTAAGCCGTGGCAAAATTTAGATATACCGCTGAATTTTAAGGGAACCAAGAAAACGGTAGTTCATATCGGAACAATACCTGATAAGTTTGAGCTTTCGGAGCTTTTAGAAAAATATAATTCATTGCTTTTGGAAAATGGATGTATAGATAATCCCATGATGGCTGCTGAGTTTAAAATTTTACATTCAGAACCGGGAATAACCTATCTGGCTGTGTTTTCTATGCGTGAAACAAGGACTGAGGTGGAATCTGTCTTACGTAATATGGGCTTTTCGCGTCCGTCGTATGTTTCGTCCAAACTTCCGCGTGACGAAATTTTGGTTCTGAATAACAGAATTTCACAAAATCGTGAGGTAATCGGGGACAATACCAAAAGAATAGAAGTTCAGTCAAAGCGCCGGGATTTGTTGAAGTTTATGATTGATTATTATTCTATGAGAGCTGAAAAATATAGAGTTCTCGGCGACTTAAATCAGCGCAGCAAGTTCTTTGTATTAGAGGGCTATATCCCCGAAAAATACACTGAAAAGATCTTTGATGAGCTTATACGAAAATATAATGCTGCTGTTGAAATATATGATATTTCTGATGATGAGCAGCCGCCTGTACTTTTGAAAAACAATCCGTTTTCCGAGCCGGTTGAAACAGTGCTTGAAACATACAGCATGCCGAATAAATTTGAAATTGACCCGACGTTTATTATGTCGTTGTTTTATTATTTTCTGTTCGGACTCATGCTGTCTGACGCCGGATATGGGCTTATAATGATAATTGTCTGCGGATTTTGCGTTATTAAATATCCGAACATGAATCCGGGGCTTAAAAAGTCACTCAAGATGTTTTTTTACTGCGGTATATCGACGTTTTTCTGGGGCGTTATGTTCGGCGGATATTTTGGTGATGCAATTCAGGTAATATCGTCTACATTTTTCGGAAAAACGATTGGAATTCCGCCTCTATGGTTTGAACCGATAAAAGATCCTATGAGAATGTTAATGTTCTCGTTCGCGGTCGGCATAGTTCATATATTTGCGGGACTTGGCATAAAGTTCTATCAATCGGTAAAGCTTGGCGATATTAAAGGCGCAATATATGACGTTGTATTTTGGTACCTGCTTGTTGGCGGCGCGGTTGTGTATTTAATGAGCACACAGATGTTTGTTGATATGGCGGGGTTAAAATTCAAGTTATCGGCCGGAGTTGGAAATGCAGCTGCAATATGCGCCGTCATAGGCGCGGTTGGTATAGTGCTGTTCGGAGGACGGTCTTCGCGTAATCCGGCAAAACGATTTGCCAAGGGACTTTATGAGCTGTACGGAATTACCGGCTATTTAAGCGACATACTTTCATATTCCAGACTTCTGGCGCTCGGTCTTGCGACCGGGGTTATTGCACAGGTCTTTAACCAAATGGGCAGTATGTTTGGCAGCGGAATTGTCGGTATGATATTGTTTTTTATAGTGTTTATAATAGGTCATACGCTTAACATGGGCATAAACCTTTTGGGGGCTTATGTTCACACCAACAGACTACAGTTTGTTGAATTCTTCGGTAAGTTTTATGAAGGCGGAGGCGAAAAATTTAAGCCGTTTTCTGCTAATACAAAATATTTTAAGTTTAAGGAGGAATAGTTTTATGGAAAGTTTAGGTATTGTTTTTGCACTTGCCGGTGCGGCTCTTGCAGCATTAATGGCAGGTATCGGTTCTGCAATAGGCGTAGGTATGTCCGGAGAAGCAGCTGCCGGAGTTGTTACTGAGGATCCAAATAAGTTTGGTAAGGTGCTTATCCTTCAGCTTCTGCCCGGTACGCAGGGAATATACGGTTTGCTTATTGCGTTTATCACTTTAACGCAGATTGGTATACTCGGCGGAAGTGCAGACATATCTTTGGCTAAAGGCCTTTTGTATTTTGCGGCATGTATGCCTATGGCTTTTGTTGGTCTCTGGTCAGCAATCCGTCAGGCAAGAGCTGCGGTTTCAGGTATACAGCTTGTTGCGAAGCGTCCTGATCAGATGGGAAAATCTATGATTTTTGCCGCAATGGTAGAGACATATGCAATCCTTGCATTGCTTATATCTATCCTTTCGATTAACGGTATAGGCGGACTTCATATTTAAGGAGAGGATAACATGACTACGACTGTTGGAGGACTTGACACAATCCTGAGCTGTATTAACAGCGAATCCGAAAAAAATGTTAGCCGTATTTTATTAGAAGCAAAATCTAAAGCGGAGACTATTATCAAATCCGCCGAAAAAACTGCGGCAAGTATGAAGAATGAGGCTGTTAATAAAGCGGATGTGTTGTTCAGTGAAACCGTTGAGCACCAAAAGAATGCTTTGAAGCACGATGAAAATCAGAAAATCCTTGCTGAAAAGCAGAAAATTTTGAACATGTCAATTACTGATGGAATTAATAAAATAAAAAAGTTTGATGACAAAAAATATTTTGAATTAATGAAATCATTAATTGCTAAATATGCAGCAGATACGAAAAGTGATGGAACACTTTATATGAATGAGCATGATATAAAGCGCATGACTGCTGATTTTGAGAATATGCTTAAAAATAGCTATCCCAATATAACAATTGATTCAGACAATACGATTGATGCCGGTTTTAAGATTAAGTACGGCGGTATAGAGGATAATTGTACAATAGATGCGGTTGTTGAAGCAGAACTCGATAATATTAAGACAAATGTAAGCAAAATCCTGTTCGTTTAACTTTATGCCTGTCAGCCGGTCGTCTGCTTAATTTGACACATGTAAATGAAACGGAGGAATAGTAATGGCTGAATTATATACTTATGCAGTATCACGAATTCATGCAAGAGAAAGTGATTTACTTTCAAAGAATGATATTGAACAATTGATTACATGTCCGGATTTTGATGCTGCGATTAAGTATTTAACCGAGCGTGGCTATGGAAATGACCGCATATATTCTGACTTCGATGAGCTGAGAGAGGACGAAACAGAAAAAATGTGGAATTTGATACACGAGCTTGTTCCTGATACAAAACCGTTTGAGACAATTTTTCGCCCTATAGATTATCATAATCTGAAGGCCGCTGTTAAAATGGTTTTTACCTCTGAAACCACAACAGATTATTTCCGCAGCGGAGGTACAGTCGAACCGGAGGTCATACTTGAAGCTGTGAAACATAAATCTTTCACCGAGCTTCCGGAGTTTTTAAGGGAACCTGCCGAAATTGCGGTAAATAAATTTGCTAAGACAACCGATGGGCAAGAAAGCGATATTTATATTGATAAGGCGTGTCTTGAAAGAATGATTCGGGACGGAGCCGATTCAAAGGTTGATATAATTCGGGATTATACCGAGCTGTATGTCGCTTTATGCAACATCAAAATTGCAGTCAGAGGCGCGAAAATGATGAAGCACAAGCAATTTTTTGATGACGCACTGGTAAATTGCAGAAGCATTGATATTGATTCTCTTGGAAGTGTTGCGGCTAAAGGAGTAGATGAGATTTATAAATACCTTGAACATTCGGATTATCATGAAGCAGTAGAGAAACTCAAGATTTCGATGTCTGAATTTGAAAAGTGGTCGGATAATCTTATTATAAACCTTATTAAAAATCAAAAGTCAAATCCGTTTACAATACAGCCTTTATTCGCTTATATATTGGCAAAGCAAAACGAACTGAAGGCTGTGCAAATCGTGCTTGCAGGCAAGAAAAACGAGCTTGATAACGAGTTTATACGTGAAAGGATTCGTGATTTATATGTATAATATTGCCGTTATGGGTGATAAAGACAGTATTGCAGGTTTTGGCGCTCTTGGGTTTAATACGTATTTTACAGATGATGAACAGTCGGCGAAAACTGTTTTTAAACAGCTGGCTGACGCCGCAACTGCTGTGATTTATATTACAGAAAAAACCGCTTCAATGATAAGCGAAGATATAGCAAAGTATGATGAAAGCCCTATACCTGCAGTAATACTTATTCCGGGCATTTCCGGAAATACAGGGGCAGGTATGAGAGAGTTAAAAAATTCGGTTGAAAAAGCCGTAGGTTCAGATATTATATTTAATGATTAATTATAAATTCAGTTATAATTTGATTAGGAAGTGATGTTTATGCAGAGCGGTACTATTAAAAAAGTTGCCGGTCCTTTGGTTATTGCAGAGGGAATGAAAGAATGTAATATGTTTGACGTTGTTCGCGTAGGCGAAGAACACCTGATTGGTGAAATTATTGAGATGCACGGCGACAGAGCGTCCGTTCAGGTATATGAAGAAACATCAGGTCTCGGCCCGGGAACACCTGTGGTTACTACCGGCATGCCGCTCAGTGTTGAGCTTGGCCCCGGTCTTATCGGCAGTATATTTGACGGTATCCAAAGACCTCTTGATGATATTATGAAATTAGCCGGAAATAACCTCAAAAGAGGCGTTGAAGTTCCGTCTCTTAAGCGTGATAAGAAATGGAAATTTGAAGCGTCAGCCAAGACAGGAGATAAGGTAACCGGCGGAGATGTCATCGGCACCGTTAAAGAAACCGATGTTGTAACTCAAAAGATAATGGTTGCGCCCGGCATAAGCGGCACTATAACAAAAATAAACAGCGGAAACTATCATGTTGATGAAGTAGTTGCAGTTATAAAAAGCGATGACGGTACTGAAATAAGTGTTTCGCTCATGCAAAAGTGGCCGGTTCGCCGAGGCAGACCATATAAGAAAAAACTATCGCCCGATATGCCGCTCGTGACAGGTCAGAGAGTTATTGATACTCTGTTTCCGATAGCGAAAGGCGGAGTTGCATCGGTTCCCGGTCCGTTCGGCAGCGGAAAAACTGTTGTACAGCACCAGCTTGCTAAGTGGGCTGATGCTGATATTGTGGTATATATAGGCTGTGGTGAGCGTGGAAATGAGATGACGGATGTTCTCAATGAATTTCCTGAGCTTATCGATCCCAAAACCGGGAAATCCCTGATGGAGAGAACTGTTTTAATAGCAAATACTTCTGATATGCCGGTTGCTGCACGTGAAGCGTCAATATATACAGGTATAACTATAGCTGAGTATTTTCGCGATATGGGATATTCGGTGGCTCTTATGGCTGACTCCACCTCAAGATGGGCTGAAGCGCTTCGTGAAATGTCCGGCAGACTTGAGGAAATGCCGGGAGAGGAAGGCTATCCTGCGTATCTTGGCAGCCGTCTTGCTCAGTTTTATGAAAGAGCAGGCAGGATTATCACACTCGGAAACGAGGATAAAGAAGGTGCGCTTTCGGTTATCGGCGCTGTATCACCTCCCGGCGGAGATATTTCCGAACCGGTATCTCAGGCAACCTTGCGTATTGTAAAGGTATTCTGGGGTCTTGATGCCAATCTTGCCTATAAACGCCACTTTCCAGCAATCAACTGGCTGACAAGTTATTCGCTTTACACAGATACGATGGAGAAATGGTTCAATGAAAACGTAGACAATGAGTGGATGAATTTAAGAGGCAGACTGATGAAGCTTCTTCAGGAGGAAGCCGAGCTTGATGAGATTGTTAAAATGGTCGGAATGGACGCACTCTCACCGGCCGACAGAATTAAGCTCGAGGCTGCACGTTCGGTACGTGAAGACTTTTTGCATCAGAATGCCTTTCATGAAATTGACACGTATACGCCGCTTGAGAAGCAGTTCTTAATGATGAAGCTTTTGATGGAATTCTATGACAGCAGCATTGAAGCTCTTGACCGAGGCTGCGGTGCAGATGATTTGCTTGCACTATCTGTTCGCGAACAGATTGGCAGGTTTAAATATTATAACGGCAATGATTTACACTCAGAATATTCAAAGATTTCTGAAAGATTAAATACTGAAATTTCAGAAATTATTTCAAGCAAGAGGGAGGAGGAATAATATGCCAAAGGAATACAGAACCATTGAAGAAGTAGCCGGACCGCTGATGCTTGTCAGAGGCGTTGAGGGTGTAAACTACAATGACCTTGGTGAGATTATTCTGTCTAATGGTGAAAAGCGCCGCTGCAAAGTTCTTGAGATTGACGGAAGCAATGCAATGGTACAGCTGTTTGAGCCGTCCACTGGTATTAATCTTTCAACGAGTAAAGTCAGATTTCTCGGACGAAGCATGGAGCTTGGCGTTTCGTCTGATATGCTTGGCAGAGTCTTTGATGGTTTAGGCAGGCCAATCGATGACGGCCCTGATATTTTGCCGGATAAACGAATTGATATTAACGGACTTCCTATGAATCCCGCAGCAAGAAGCTATCCCGAAGAATTTATTCAGACAGGAATTTCTGCTATTGACGGACTTAACACACTTGTACGCGGTCAAAAGCTGCCTATTTTCTCCGCAAGCGGACTTCCTCATGCACAGCTTGCCGCGCAAATCGCACGACAGGCGAAAGTAAGAGGAACTGATGAAAAATTTGCGGTTGTATTTGCGGCAATGGGTATCACTTTTGAAGAGTCGAACTTTTTTGTTGAGAGTTTCCGTGAGACCGGTGCGATAGACAGAACCGTAATGTTTGTAAATCTTGCAAACGACCCTGCCGTTGAGCGTATCGCGACGCCGAGAATGGCGCTTACCGCCGCTGAATACCTTGCTTTTGAAAAGGATATGCACGTGCTTGTAATATTGACTGATATTACAAACTATGCGGACGCTCTGCGTGAGGTAAGTGCCGCCCGCAAAGAGGTTCCCGGCCGCCGTGGTTATCCGGGATATATGTATACCGACTTAGCGACACTGTACGAAAGAGCCGGCCGTCAAAGAGGCAAAAAGGGTTCAATAACCATGATACCTATCTTAACTATGCCTGAAGACGACAAAACGCATCCTATTCCTGACTTGACAGGATATATTACTGAAGGCCAGATTATTCTGTCACGCGAGCTTTACAGAAAAAATGTTATGCCGCCTATTGATGTGCTGCCTTCTCTTTCACGTCTTAAGGATAAGGGTATTGGCGAAAACAAGACAAGAGCTGACCATGCAGATACTATGAATCAGCTTTTTGCGGCATATGCAAGGGGAAAAGAGGCTAAAGAGCTGATGGTCATCTTAGGAGAGGCTGCGCTCACGGAGATTGATAAAAAGTATGCCAAATTTGCCGATGAGTTTGAAAACCGGTATGTTTCTCAGGGCTATCAGACTAATCGTGAAATAGAAGAGACTTTATCTATTGGCTGGGATTTGCTGTCAATTCTGCCGAGAAGTGAGCTGAAAAGAATTAAAGATGAATATCTTGACGAATACTATCACTCAATAGACGATAAATAAGATTAATAGTAAAAAGGGGGCTTTTTTATGGCGATGTCACAGGTCAATCCAACTCGTATGGAACTCACCAGGTTAAAGAAAAAGCTGATGACCGCAGTAAGAGGTCATAAACTGTTAAAAGATAAGCGAGATGAGCTTATGCGTCAGTTTCTTGATTTGATACGCACCAACAAAGAGCTGCGCGAAAAGGTTGAAAACGGAATAAAAGAGGCCAACGAAAAGTTTGTTTTGGCAGCGGCGGTTATGGATGAACCTGCTTTAAAAACCGCCCTGCTTGCCCCGAAACAATCAGTGAGTGTTGGTGTTTCAACTAAAAATATTATGAGTGTTGACATACCTGTTTTTAACTATACAACCAAAACGCCGAACAAATATGATATATTCTCATATGGTTTGGCATTTACCTCCGGAGATCTTGATGACGCTGTTGAGTCGTTAAACGAAATAATGCCCGATATGTTAAAGCTTGCTGAATGTGAAAAGTCATGCCGGCTTTTGGCAACAGAAATTGAGAGGACAAGACGCCGCGTTAATGCGCTTGAGCATGTAATGATACCAGAGTATCAGCGGCAAATCAAGTATATTACTATGAAGCTTGATGAAAATGAGCGTTCGACTCAGATTCGGCTTATGAAGGTTAAAGATATGATGCTGAAACAGGTTATAGAGGAGAAAAGAAAGGCTGATTATGCTGAGTAGTTTGATATAAAAAGCGAGGGAATGAAAATGTCTGAATATACGGAGTTCCAGAAGAAATACGGATTTGAACATGATATAAGATATTTAAATTTGCTTCATATGCGATATGGCTCAATTCGAAAAGCTTCTGAAGAAATAATTAACTTAAATGCAATCCTTAATCTGCCCAAGGGTACTGAACACTTTATGAGTGATTTACACGGTGAATATGAGTCTTTCACCCATATTTTAAAAAATGCCTCGGGCGTCATAAAGTCAAAGATTGACATGGTATTTGAGAATACTTTGCCGGACTCGGAGAGGAAGTCGCTTGCAACGCTTATATACTATCCTGAAGAAAAGCTGGATATAATAAAACAAACAGTAGAAGATTTAGACGAATGGTATACCTTAACACTTCACAGACTTATTGAGGTTTGCAAGGTCAGTGCCTCTAAATATACTCGTTCTGTTGTTCGAAAGGCTCTTCCAGAGGGCTTTGATTATATTATAGATGAGCTTCTTCATTCGCAGGATTATGAGATGGACAAAAATGAATATTATAAGCAAATTATTGCAACTATAATAAAAATCGGCCGTGCCGACGCCTTTATAATTGCAATGTCCAATTTGATACAGAGGCTTGCAATAGCACGTCTTCATATTATTGGCGATATTTATGACAGAGGTCCGGGAGCGGCAATAATAATGGACACATTGATGAAATATCACAGTGTTGATATTCAGTGGGGAAACCATGACATTGAGTGGATGGGGGCATATTGCGGCAGTTTTGCCTGCATAGCAAACGTAATACGCCTAAGCTCAAGATATGATAACATGAATACCATAGAAGGTCAGTATGGTATAAGCATCAGACCGCTTGCTATTTTTGCACATCAGGCGTATGAAAATGACCCGTGCGAAATATTTATTCCCCGTCATATAGATATGACGAAGTACAGTAAGCACGACGAAAAGCTTATTTCAAAAATACATAAGGCAATTACTGTAATTCAGTTCAAAGTTGAGGGTCAGGTTATAAAACGCCATCCGGAATACAACATGGAGGATCGGCTGCTGCTTGATAAAATCGACTATGACCGCGGTGTTATAACAATCGACGGTAAAGAATACGAATTACGCGATAAAAACTTTCCGACAATCGACCCCTCTGACCCATACAAACTTACTGCTGAAGAGCAGGAGGTTATGGAAAGACTGAGAACCGCGTTTATGTCAAGTGAACGGCTTAAAACCCACATGAATTTTTTGTGCGAAAGAGGCGGAATATACAACAAATACAATTCAAACCTTATGTTTCATGGTTGTATACCGATGAACGAAGACGGTGAGTTTGCCTCGGTCGAATTGTTTGGCAAAAAGCTCAAAGGCAAAAAGCTTCTTGATGATATTGACCGCAGAGTTCGTCAGGGAATAAAAACCAAAAACGGAACTCAGGAGCATAAAGCGGCTGAGGATTTGATGTGGTATTTATGGTGCGGTCCAAATTCGCCGCTGTTCGGAAAAGATAAAATTACTACGTTTGAACAGTATTTTATTGATGACCCGAAATTACATATTGAAGTTAAGAATCCGTATTATAAAAATGTGGAGAAACGTGATATTTGTATCAAAATTCTTAAGGAATTCGGACTTAAACCGGCAATGTCACATATTATAAACGGTCATGTACCCGTAGAGATAAAGAAAGGTCAAAGTCCAATAAAGGCCGGAGGCAAACTGTTTGTTATCGACGGCGGACTTTCGAAGGGGTATCAGCCTAAAACCGGAATTGCCGGTTATACATTATTGTTCAACTCGCACGGGTTGATTCTCGCATCGCATGAGCCGTTTGAGTCTAAGGAAAAAGCAGTACGGGAAGAGCTTGACATTCACTCTAAAACCGTTGTTCTTGAAAAAGCCGGAAAACGGAAAATGGTATATGATACCGATCAGGGACAGTTGATTAAAGAACAGATTAGAGACCTGGAAGCGCTCCTCTGTGCATATCGGGAAGGAATAATTAAGCAGGCGAATTAAGCACAAAAACAGACTGCGGTATAAAATTCCGCAGTCTGTTTAACTTATTATATGTTACTATCTTGAAATATTACTTTTCTCGGCAGTTGTCATATCAAGTCTGAACATGACATCGATATCGCTGTACGATTCGTTTTGTTTTTCATAGAAATACAATATGTCGCCGAACTTCAGAAAATTGTATGCGTACAGACTGTTTTCTTCGAGAGAAATAACTTTTGTTTCATCATTACCGTTTAACTCCGAAGAATAAATTGAAGAATCCGCCTGATAGTACAAACGGTTATCAATTACGTCAAACTGACCGTTTAGGCATTCAAATGAATATGCGTCAATATTTCCCCTGCCGTCTTTCGGTGAGCGATAGATTTTATAGCTGTGGCTGATATCGTCATATGCCGAGAAAAACACATATTTCTTATCAATGACGATATTGTCAGACTTTGATTTAAAATTGAGTATTTCTGTGCCGTTTTCTCCGTTTAAAGTCATTCTGTACAAAACAGTTCCGGTGCTTGCATCATTTGCGGCATAGTATATATATTCATTATCATATCCGTATATATAATACTCTCCGTCAGCTATCTTCTCATAAATCATATCATCATCGGATTTGGTTAAATCAACTCTGAATATACCAGCATTTTCATCATTGCTATCAACGCCGTAATATGCGGAATACAGATAATTTCCGACCACAGCGGGAGAACCGAGCGGTGAAACAAATTCGGTTATTGATTTATCATCATTACCGTCTAAGTCACACACTCTGAGTTCAGGTGCAAATTCTTCATTGCCAACGGTTATATAATAGACATTACCGTCAATTACAGCAAAGCGTTCAGATTCAACAGGCAGCGTTTTGGCGTCAATCACGTCAGCGTGTTCGGAAACAGTCTCTGTAACGTATAAAACATTATCGAATTCAAAAATATGAGCAAGCGGTATAATTCCTTCATCAGATTCCTGCCCGCTGTTTTCCTGATCCTCGCTATTCTGAGTTTCAGTATTCTCAGTTGATACCTGACCTATGTCATCGCTGCTTTTGTTATTTGAATTATACTGATAAATTCCGAGCAATCCGACACCAATTACCAGAACAATACTAAGTGCAATAATTATTTTATATGAATTCTTCATAAAATCATCCTATTCTTAAAAGTAATATTTTTATGAACTTTAATTTTTCTTTTTAAATATCCAGAGCTTGCTGAATATGTAGTTGAGAACAACAATCACAAATTGAGCGATTATGTTCATAATCATGTCATTTAAGTTAAATATGTTAACGGTAATCGCCATAAATATAACTTCAAACACCAATGTTGAAAGTCGCGCAAGGAAGAAGTTAATCATTTCAACAAGAACAGGCTTAAAGCCTGTAACCTTGCTCTTAAAAACAAATTTCCTGTTTGTGAAATAAGCAAACAAAATTGCGATTATATTCTTAAATACAACGCAGGACATGTTTATAATCACATTATTCTGAATAGTCAATGAGTCGCCAAAGCCAAAGCTGTGACTTATGAACTCAAACAAGACGCGCAGAAGCCAAAAAAGACCAACCGAAACAATAGTTGTAAGAACTCCAAACACAAGATACAAAATTATTTCTTTATACTTTTCTTTATTTTTTTTATACAGCTCTATAATTTTTTCCATTACTTATCACCAAACTTATTGATATTTTTTTAATCATAATATAATAATTTAGTTTTGTCAACGATTTGACAGTAATTTTAATCAATCTTTAAAAAACAAACGATGTTATTCTTGATAAAATTATAGTATTGCTAAATGAAATATGATGTGTTATAATACATAGACGTACTTAAAATAATTTTAGTATGCTGATACCGAAACTATTATTGGAGGTAATGCTATGCTATGCTGTAGATGTAATAAAAATTTAGCTGTTGTATATATTTCAAAACTTGAACCCGACGGTAGTCAAAAGAACGAAGGATATTGTTTATCATGTGCAAGAGAGTTAAACCTTGCTCCTGTCGATTCAATTCTTGAAAAAATGGGAATAGAGCCCGAGGAAATGGACAGACTTAACAGAGAGATGAAAGGTATGCTCGACGAAATGGGCGATGACTTTGATTTAGGTGAGAGCATAAACATGCTCCGTTCTGAGTTGGGCGATGTAAACGATATGCTGTTTGACGGCGACATTTCAGAAGCTGAGGAATACGAAGAAGATGAGCCGGCAGACGACACCGGTACTTCATCTGTTATGCCGTCAGGCGATTCGGATTCCGATGTTATTAAAGAGGAAAATATGAGCAGAAGCAGACAGAGAAATCCGTTTGAATTTATGAACCGGTTTATGAATAACGATAATGATGAAGCGGCAAAAGCCGGCCCAAGACGTACAAAAGAGAATAAGAAACGCCAAAAGAAGAAAATGCTTGACACGTACGGAATTAACTTAACTACAAAAGCTCGCAACGGGGAAATTGATGCAGTTATTGGTAGAGATAAAGAGATAGAGCGTACAATACAGATACTTAACAGACGCACAAAAAACAATCCCTGCCTGATAGGTGAGCCGGGTGTCGGCAAGACTGCTATAGCCGAAGGCCTTGCTTTAAAAATAATAAACGGCGAAGTCCCAAGCAAGCTTATGAAATACGAAATATACCTTCTTGATATGACTTCGGTTATTGCCGGAACGCAGTTCCGCGGGCAATTTGAGTCAAGGCTCAGAAACATAATTGAAGAGGTCAAAAAAGCCGGGAATATTATCCTCGTCATTGACGAAATTCATACCATCGCTTCAGCAGGCGATGCAGAAGGCGGCATGAATGCCGGAAATATATTAAAACCTGCGCTTTCCAAAGGTGAAATTCAGGTTATCGGCGCTACAACGATTGATGAATACAGAAAGTATATTGAGAAGGATTCGGCTCTTGAACGCAGATTTCAAACGGTAATGGTTGATGAACCTACTGTTGAAGAGACCATCGAAATACTTAAAGGCATCAAGTCGTATTATGAGGATTATCACAAGGTTAAGATAACAGATGATATCATAAGAACCGCCTCAGTTCTTGCTGAGCGCTATATTCAGGACAGGTTTTTACCCGATAAGGCGATAGACGTTATTGATGAAGCTGCGTCAAAAGTTAATCTGGAAAATAAAGAATTAATAGAGCTTGCCAATATCGAGCAGGAGCTTGAAAAAATCCGCGCTGAAAAAGAAGAAGCTGCTTCATCTGATGATTATCAGAAAGCAGCCGACCTTAAAGTTCAGGAAATCAAGCTGACATCTCAGCTTGATGAGTTAAAAAAATCAAGCATTAAGTATTTAGAGGCCGATGATGTTGCGGCTGTTATAGAAAACTGGACAAAAATCCCGGTTAAACATATATCGGAATACGAAAGCGAAAGATTAGTCGATTTGGAAGAACGCCTGCACAAGGGTGTAATAGGTCAGAATGAGGCAGTTGACGCTGCTTCGGCAGCAATCCGCAGAAAGCGTGCCGGCATAAGCTTAAAGCGCAGACCTGTATCACTTATTTTTGTCGGCCCGACAGGCGTTGGTAAGACCGAACTTGCAAAGCAAATTGCACGTGAAGTCTTTGACGGCGAGGATGCATTAATCAGGCTTGATATGTCTGAGTATATGGAAAAGCATTCGGTTTCAAAGCTTATTGGTTCACCTCCGGGATATGTCGGTTATGATGAAGCCGGACAGCTTACTGAAAAGATACGCAGAAAGCCGTATAGTGTTATATTGCTTGACGAAATCGAAAAAGCACATCAGGATGTATTCAATATGCTTCTTCAAATCCTCGATGACGGACGTATTACTGACAGTCATGGCAGAGTTGTCTCGTTTGAAAACACTATTATTATCATGACGTCAAATGCCGGAAGCGATAAAAAATCCAATGTTGTAGGCTTTAACGAAGAAGATGAAGCCTCGGCGATTAAAATTGACAGAGCTTTAAAAGAATTATTCAGACCGGAATTCTTGAACAGAGTTGATGAAACCGTGATTTTCAAAGAACTTAAGAAAGACGAGCTTATTCAAATTGTTGATCTTATGCTTAATGATTTAAACGACGGACTTAGAGAAAAGGAAATCACTATGGAAGTCACCCGGGAAGCAAAGGAATATGTTCTTGAAAACTCGTATAACAAAGCCTACGGAGCAAGACCAATGCGCCGTTACATCGAAAAGCAAATCGAAGATAAACTTGCACAGATGATAATTAAGAATGAAATCAGGCATGGTGATAAAGTAAAAGTCGGCGTAAAAGAAAATAATATTTTTGTTGAAATAATTTAGTACAAAGGACTGTCTTAAACGGCAGTCCTTTAATTTAGGTGTTCCAACTGTAAAAAATTTCTGTAAAAGGCTTGAACTTTATCTGATTTTATTATATAATAATTTGAAATGTATAATTTAGTTTATAATAAAACTTACATATAAAGGAGCAAGTTATGAATATTTATAAGTTATCCGAGTTGACGCCTGAAAAGAGAGAGTTTATCATGAAGCGCGCTGAGACCGACATTTCCGAGCAGATGAAGATTGCCCGCGAGGTATCTGATGATATCAGAAAACGCGGCGATGAAGCAGTACTTGAATACACTGCAAAGTTTGACCATGTAACTCTGACAGCAGACCAAATGAAGGTTAAACCTGAAGAAATCGAAGCAGGATATAACAACCTTGATTCAGAAACGCGCGAAGCTATTGAATATGCGGTTAAGAATATACGAAACTTCCACTCAAAACAGATGCCTGAAGAGATGTGGTTTACCGAAGTTGACAAGGGATTGCTTGTTGGTGAAAAGACCACGCCTATCGTTGATGTTTGTCTTTATGTTCCGCGCGGCAAAGGCAGCTTTCCGTCGGTATTGTGTATGCTTGCAACACCTGCTGTTGTTGCCGGAGTTAAAAAGATAGTTGTTGTAACTCCTCCGAATGAGCAGGGTAATGTTGATGATGCAATTCTTGCCGCCGCTAAGATAATCGGTGTTTCGGAAATCTATAAAGTCGGCGGTATTCAGGCGGTTGCCTCTGTTGCTTACGGAACAGAAACTATTCCGAAGTGCCACAAAATAATAGGCCCCGGAAATACATATGCAACTGCTGCAAAGCGTGTATTGGCAAACTATATTGATTCAGGTCTGCCTGCCGGTCCGAGCGAATGTATTATCCTCGCTGATGAAAATGCAGATCCCGAAAAGGTTGCTCTTGACTGGATGATTGAGGCTGAACACGGTCCAGACTCAGCGGCGCTTTTGGTTACAAACAGCGAAGACCTTGTAAATAAAGCCGCAAAAATCGTCGAAAGACAGCTCGAAAAAATTTCAGATAAGCGCCGTGAATTTGTTACAACAAACTTTAACACCTACGGCGGCGCGATTATCACAAACAGCCTCCAGGAAAGCATTGACTTTGTGAACGACTATGCTCCGGAGCACATGGAGGTCATGACAGATGAGCCGTTCACGGTTTTGCCTAAGATAAAGAACGCCGGTGAAATTCTTTTGGGCGAATACACTCCGGTTACACTTTGTAACTTTGTTCTCGGTCCTAATGCAATACTTCCGACCGGACAGTTTGCAAAAACATATTCAAGTGTATCGGTAATGGATTTTCTTAAGCGTTCATCTGTGGGCTATGCAAGCAAAGCCGGTTTTGAAATGGTGAGAGAATATGCTTATCGTTTTGCAAAGGTTGAAGGCTTTGACACGCACGGTCTTGCTGTTAAAGAAAGAAAATAATATAAAATCTTTTTATTAGGGTGACATTTAATGAATAATAAAATAACCGTAAGACGAAAAACAAGCGAAACTGAAATAAAGGTCAGTATAAACAAAGGCGAGCTTGCGCCTGACTACAGAAAGAAAATACGCACACCGTTACCTTTTCTCAATCACATGATTGAACACATTGCATGGCGCGCTTCGCTCAACATTGATATTGAACTGAGCTTTGATGAGTTCGAGCTTTGTCACCTGGTGTGTGAAGATGTTGCTATGACGCTCGGAAAGGCTGTCGGTGAGTATGTAAGATTAAACACACCTTCAGGCTACGGCTTTGCAACAGGGATTATTGACGAAGCAGCAGCTGATGCAGTAATCTCTTTTGAGGACAGATCTTTGTTTGTGTTTGATACCTCTGTTAAGTACGCAGAAACTGTTGAAGGCATGCCGTCAGAAGAACTGCTCACATTTCTGGACGGATTTGCACAGGGAGCAAGATGTACTTTGCAGGTCAATTTACGGCGCGGCGAAAACGGACACCACATATGGGAAGCTGTTTACAGAGCTGTAGGAATCGCACTCGGACAAGCCTTAAGCGTTGATAAAACTCGCGAAGGTCTTACCTCAGGTGTTGCGGGAAAGGTTGTATATGAAATTTCAGCCGAGTAAGTTTGATAAAATAATATTTGATATGGACGGCGTTATAACCGGAGAATATATTTATTGGGATACAGCGGCGCTGACTGTATATGAGCTGCTGCTTAGCTACAAGCAGTTTGGTCGCTCGGAAATTGATAGAGAATGGTGCAGAGATAATTATAAAGAGCTTCACAGAATTATTTTTTCCGGCGATAAGACAATAAAGGCAGTCAAAAATCTTGGTGTCAATACAAACTGGGATTTGGCGTATATTGTTTTCTGTGTCTCACGATATATTGACCCGGAGCTTAACTCTCTTGATGAGTGGCACTTTGAATCTGTCAGAATGTTTATTGAAAACATTGAGGCAAAGTCACCTGAGGTATATGATCTGGTCGGCGGACTTGCAGCTGTTGCGACAGGTCATGACGCTGAATACTTTAAAAGGGGAAACAGCGAGGTATGGGACAGACTTCATGACTGCTTCCAGAAATGGTTCCACGGCGATGGCGAAATCAAAGGTCTCAACGAGCTTGAAGAACCAATACTAAGCATAGATAAGATTAAGCAAACTCTTGAATATCTTAAAGACTGCGGACTAAAGCTTGGCATAGGCACCGGCAGACCAAAAGATGAAATTATGTTCCCGATAAACGCATGGGGTCTTAGCGAGTATTTTGAACCGGACATGATTGTTACATATGACGAGGTTTTGGAGGCTGAAAAAGAGGTTCAGCCTGATAAGCCTCTCGCAAAGCCTGATCCGTTTGTATTTTTGAAGTCAGCTTTTGGCGGAACTTTGAGCAACAGCGATATCGTTCAAAATAAGTATGATAAGAACTTAGTAAAGCAAATTGCAGTCGTTGGTGACGCACCGAGTGATATAATGGCGGCGAAAGCTGCAAAAATGCCGTTTATCGGCGTTCTGACCGGAGTTGACAGAATATCCGCTGAAAAGTATTTTCTTAGCATGAATGCGGATTATATTTTTGATGATATTACCGGAATGATGAATAACTAAAAAAGTTTACAGGAGAAAGTGAAATGCCAATAAAGATTGAAACACCGCTCACTTTAGATAAAGTTAAAAGCTTAAAATGCGGCGACAGTGTACTTATATCAGGAGAGATTTACACAGCCAGAGACGCTGCGCACAAACGAATGATTGAGCAGCTCCAAAAAGGCGAAGCTCTTCCGTTTGAGATTAAAGATAAGATTATATATTATGCAGGCCCGACTCCGGCAAAGCCCGGACAAGTCATTGGTTCATGCGGTCCTACAACAAGCGGGAGAATGGACGCATACGCACCAACCCTTATACGTCTGGGACTTACTGGAATGATTGGCAAGGGCGAGCGCACAGACGATGTTGTTAATGCTATGACAGAGTGCGGAGCTATATACTTCGGAGCTATCGGCGGCGCCGGCGCTTTGATTGCAAAGAGCATTACATCTGCCGAGGTTATAGCGTATGACGACCTCGGAACAGAAGCGGTGAGACGTTTGACCGTAAAAGACTTTCCGGCAGTTGTAATTATTGATTCTGACGGGAATAACTTATACAAGCAAAGATAACAGTAAAATGCCCCGGAATTGTCCGGGGCATTTTTGAAATTAAGTCATATGCCGCAATCGAAGGACATATATTATTATAACAGCAAAACACTACGGAGTTGATAAATATGTCTTTTGATATTAAAACTATTTTACTGTATATAATATGTCTGCTTATACCGATAGCGCTTTTCAAGATATTTCATAAACCTTTAGCTTGGATAATACGCTTGATTATCAGCTGTGTTATAGGCGGACTGGCTTTGTTTGTACTGAACCTCATTTTAATAAAAACTGGATTTCATTTTCCAATTAACCCGTTTAATGCGCTGACTGTAGGCGTACTTGGCGTGCCGGGGATTATTGTCCTTGGGTTTATTATCAGCATTTTGTAATACTAATCTGTATTATCATATACTGACAGATGCTCGTACGAGATTGTGTTTAACATTTCATCTAAGGTACAGCACTGATTTATTTTATTGCGCAGCTTAGCGCCGCCGCTTATTCCTTTGAAATACCAAGCCATATGCTTGCGGCCTTCAAGTATACCTCGGTGCTCACCTTTGAATTCTACAAGCATTTTCAGATGTTTTTCAGCTACTGAGCAGCGTTCATGCAGTGAAGGCAAAGGAAGAACACGTCCGTTTTCTATATACTCAGTAATTTCTTTAAAAATCCACGGATTACCCTGTGCCGCTCTGCCAATCATGATACCGTCACAAGATGTATACTCAAGCATTTTCTTTGCAGAAGCTCCACTGTTTATATCACCGTTGCCGATAACGGGAATATTTACAGACTGTTTAACCTGTTTTATGATTTCAAGGTCAGCTTTTCCGGAATAAAACTGTTCTCTTGTACGTCCGTGAACAGTTACAGCATCAGCGCCGCTGCTTTCTGCCATTTTTGCAAACTCAATAGCATTGATTGTATTGCTGTCCCAGCCTGCTCTGAACTTTACGGTTACGGGAACATCTACCGCATTTTTTACAGCTTTGATTATTTTTGATGCAAGTTCAGGGTTTTTCATAAGCGCGCTGCCGTCGCCGTTGTTTACAATTTTCGGCGCGGGACAACCCATGTTAATATCAATGAATTCAGCGCCGTATGAAAGAGCTCCCTCGGCTATTCGTGCCATGACATCAGGTTCATGACCGAAAATCTGAGCTGCTGTAGGCTTTTCTTCGTCAAGAACTTCGAGCAATACCTGCGTCTTTTTGTTTTTATACAACAATCCTTTGCCGGATACCATTTCAGTATACATAAGCGACGGTCCGAACGGCTTTGTAATCAGCCTGAATGCCTTATCTGTAACACCTGCCATTGGTGCGAGTATAATATTATTCTTTAATATCTTATTTCCAATTCTTAAACTCATAATAATTCTCCTGTAATAGATTAGATTATACACTATTTTTGTTCAATTGCCAATATTATTTTTGAAATTAGTACAGGATTGACAAAATTGGATTTTATGCTATAATGTATTAGTTAAAATTTTGACTATTATTGATAAAGGAAATGAACACAATGAGTATACTGAGTAATAAACGTACAAAGCGCTATGTCGTAAAGGTAGGTACATCAACACTGACACACGGCAGCGGCAAGCTCAATCTTGAACGCATTGAAAAGCTTGTTCGGGTTATATCTGATATTAAGAATATGGGACATGAGATTGTTCTTGTATCAAGCGGTGCAATCGGAGTCGGAGTCGGAAAACTCGGACTAAAAGAAAAGCCTGAATCTGTTCGTATGCAGCAGGCTCTTGCCGCAATAGGTCAGGCGAGTCTTGTATCTATATATGATAAAATCTTTAAGGAATATGGTTACAGTACGGGCCAGGTACTTCTCACGAAATTCATACTTGACGAGGAAACACGCTATAACTGTGCAAGACGTGCTTTTGACGCTATGATTTCACTCGGCGTAATACCGATTGTTAATGAAAACGATGTAATCTCAACATATGAGATTGAATTTGGTGATAACGATACTCTTTCTGCATATGTTGCGGAGCTGGTCAGAGCAGATTTGCTTGTAATATTATCGGATATTGACGGTTTTTATGACTCAGATCCGAGAATTAATAAAGAGGCAAAGGTAATTCCTATTGTGAACGAAATTACAGATGAGCTTAAAGCGTGTGCAGGTGCTGAAGGAACAAGCCGTGGAACTGGTGGCATGAAAACGAAACTTAAAGCTGCGAAATTCGTTAATGATAACGGTATCGATATGATTTTGACAAACGGCTCAAAACCTGAAAATTTGTATAGAATAATAAACGGACAGTCGGTAGGCACTCTTTTTAAACATAGTAAGTAAATTTTTCCCAAAAAGCTGATAATTATGGAACTTTTTGCTTTATTTTGCTGTCTAATTCATTAATCGTAAAAAATGAATGGAGGATATATATGGATTACAGAAAAAAGAGAGCAATAAAATCAAGCCATTTAATTTTTATAAGTTCAGTATTTGTAGTTTGCGTATCTTTAGCTTTAACGCTTGTTCTTTATTCCTCCGATAACAATGTGAAAGCGAAATCTGATTATAACGGTACATATTCTCTATCATATATGCCGATTATTTTTGACGGATATTATATGCAGGGTTATTTTTGTGATGATAAAATACTCATCTCAATGGACGATATGACCCGTTACGGTTTTGAAATGAATTACGACACCGAAAATAATGTGTTAAACCTAAGGTCGACATCATATATTGAAGGCACACCGTCTCCGCAGCGTATTGGGTGTACAGATTATAAGGCTGTTATGTCAGCATTAGATACAAGAATAAACGGTATAAAAATTGACGCTTACTCTCTTGACGGTTATGCGTGCATAAGTATAGATGAGCTTGTTGCTTTAACAGATGAATATAATGTTTGGTGGGGTTGGTCGGATTACAATATGAACGGCGGCTACAACACTGAAACAAATACATTTGAAATAAATAACTTTAGATTTTGTGTAAACGACTGGGCGGCTTTGCTCAACGAAATGGAAGCTGTCGTAAACAGTACAGAAATAGACATATATACAGAGGGGGAGCCGGAGGAAGCTGTTTATTACGGCGCTAAGTTCGAACCGCGCAGCGGAGTATACAGCGGTATCGTGAGCGATGGAAACGGAGATCCTGAGATTGGCAAGCCTGAAGTATTTCATCATGATTTTGGTGTATATTCTTCTTATCTTGAATTTGATGAATTTCAAACAGATTTAAACAAACCAAGCAGCTATATAATTCCGGAAAAAGATTGCTTAAACCAGGTTCCTTGGAACGTTGTGGATATTAATCTGGTTCTTGATGATGAAAATAATGAGTATATAAAAGAAACGCTTGACAATATTGCAAAGTACAGCAAGCCAACAATTATTAGGTTTGGTGCAGAAATGAATATAGGAAATTTGGGCGATTCACCGGCTGCATATGTTAAAGCGTTCCGTAAAATTGCAGATATAATTCACAGTGATTATCCGAACTTTGCGATTATGTGGTCGCCGAATGATAACGGCTCGCTTGACAGACCGTTCTGGTATTATTATCCGGGCGATGAATATGTTGACTGGATCGGTGTGTCATCTTTTTCAAAAAAAGACTTTTTAGGCAGCCTTTTATTTCAAGACAATCCGGAAGTTGTAACATCGCGAGAAGCCCAGATATACTTTACTTTAGGAGAGTTTGGTTATACAACAAATTCACTTAAATATATCACAAACTTTATGTCTGAAAATAATATTAACAAGCCACTCGCTATCAGCGAAGGAGGCGTGGTTTCAAGAGTATCGTACCAGACATCGGGATTTGATGACAGATGGGGCGAAACAAGATTGAGAAATATGTACTGGTATTCTGCAATGCGTTATCCGCAGCTTAAAAGCATAGTGTACTTTAATCACGATATGGAAACAGAGGTAATCGGCTTTGATCTGGCGCCAAAGCCAAATTATCAAGCAATAATGGAAGAAGCAATGCAAAACGGACAGTATCTGCTTAACTATAATGAAACACCGAAATTCGCTTTTGTTAAAGCAGACGACGGAAGACTATACAGTTCAAATACGATTATTCCGATATACGGATATGTATATCAGCCGGAAGAATATACGGATTTTGTAGAATATATCTTAGACGGAGCTGTTATTGATACACAAACGCAAATACCATTTAAGACAAACATATATTCAAATTTAATACCTGACGGTGTTCATACACTGACAATATCCGCACACGGCGAAAAGTCCGTTGATACAAAAACATATACAATCACAAAAAACGGCGTGTATATAAAGATTGATTAATTTAAAGCTCTGAAAGTTCGTATATTTTGTCAAAAGCAAGTTCTCTGTCCCAGATACGTTCTGCAAAGTGATTTCCCTTTACAATATTTCTGCTTTTGCCAATAGGCAGTAAACACGTTGTTTTAGACTTATGCAGCACTTTTTGACCGACCTCTGTAAAGTTTAACACCTTTACATATTTTGGCGTAGTCGTTAAGTCGTTTTTAGTGATTCCGAGGAAAGAATTCAGCACAATTCTGCGTATTCGGCTATGCGCATATCTTTTTGACTTTATAGTATCACAAAGCTCTGCTATGCTTTTTGTTGCTTTTGCCGACCTTATAATTTTATTTTCAAGTCCCTCAGAGACATCGGGAGTGTTTTTTATCTCAGAGGGCGATGCCTTAATAAAATGCGACAAAACAGCAATATCAAGCTTTGATATATCATGCACAGCAGCTTTATTGTACAGATTCAAGCAATTATCGGGAACGCATGTGCGGAAATCATTGCTTTTTTTCCTTATCATATTTCTTACAGACGTAGCGCTTGTTATATTATTAAGAATATTGTATTCATCATGTCCTGCGCCGTGACGCTTAATTGCAATTGGGCTTATTGGACTGTTTAAATTAATCAATGCCTTAATATACTCAATTCCAAGTATATTATTCGGCAAAGCTGCGGCTTCTTTGTGTTTTCTTCCAAGCAAATTTCCTATTGCATCAGAACGTGCCATGAAATAAGGCACTCCTTGCTTCATTTCACTCCGAATGATGTTTTTGAACATTATCGGTTCTTTGATAAGAAGCTTTGCGATTTCTATCAGCATATTGATATTATCTGTTTCTGAGCCGAAAGCTATTGAGCTGATGTTGCCGAGAGAGTTCAGAATATATACTGCGTTTCTTGCAAAGATTTCAGCAGATTGCATTGCGTGTACTGCCGGCAGCTCAATAACAAGATCCATACCGTTCATTATTGCAGCTTTTGCACGGACGTGCTTATCAAATATCGCAGCGTCGCCTCGCTGAACCCAGTTACCGCTCATTATGCCGACAACAGCGTCAAAGCCTAATTCTTTTTTTAAAGTTTCTATTTGATACAAGTGTCCGTTGTGAAACGGATTATACTCGCAAACAATACCGCAGATATTCATTCTTATCGCCCCTATTATAATTCCTATCAATTCAATTTATATTATTATATTATGTTTTATATAATGTGTCAAACTTTTAATTTGATTTAATTTTGTATTAAAAATCATTTAATATTTTATTAAAAAAATTTTTAAAATATTGGGAAATTATACTTGAAATCATTATGTCTTAGGTGTATAATATTATCGTTAAGTATCAAAAAAACTAAAAACATAAGCTTTTTATGTATATTTTTTTGTGTTTTGAATTGAATAAATTTCGGTTATAAAATTGCTTTGAAAAAATAATTATATTACATATATTAAGCGAGGTAAACATAATGTCAAAATTTATGGACAAAATTAAGGAACTTGCCGCTGCTGATAAGAAAACTATTGTACTGGCAGAGGGCGAAGAGCGCAGAACTATTGATGCTGCCGCTCAAATTCTTAAGGAAGGCTATGCAAACATCATACTTCTTGGTAATGAAGATAAAATCAAGTCGGTTGCAGACGGTGTTGATATTTCCGGCGCTACGATTATTAATCCCGAAACAAGCGAGCTTACTGCTGAACTCGGAAACGGTCTGTATGAACTCAGAAAAAAGAAGGGCATGGTTCCTGATGAAGCGCTTAAGAAGGTTAAGGACGTGCTTTACTTTGGATGTATGCTTGTTAAAACAGGCAGAGCCGACGGCATGGTTGCCGGAGCTGTACATGCTACCGCCGATGTTATGCGTGCGTCTTTGCAAACAATTAAGACAGCACCGGGAACAAAAGTTGTTTCTGCATTCTTCCTGATGATGGTTCCTGATTGTGAATACGGCAATAACGGTACTTTCGTATTTTCTGACTGCGGTCTTAATGAATATCCCGACTCAGACAAATTGGCTGAAATAGCAGTTTCTTCGTCAAAATCGTATAAGAGCCTTGTTGGCGGAGAGCCGAAGGTTGCTATGCTCTCATATTCTACATACGGCAGTGCAAAATCTGAGCAGGTTGATTTGGTCAGAAACGCAGCCGAGAAAGCAAAGGAAATCGCACCGGATATTAAGCTTGACGGCGAACTTCAGCTTGATGCTGCTATTGTACCGAGCGTTGCCGCTCTTAAGGCTCCTGACAGCGATGTTGCAGGTCAGGCTAACGTACTTATTTTCCCGAACCTTGACGCCGGTAATATCGGTTATAAGCTGGTTCAGCGTCTTGCAAAAGCTGAGGCTTACGGTCCGATGACACAGGGTATGGCTAAGCCGGTTAACGACTTGTCAAGAGGATGCAGTGCTGAGGATATAGCAGGCGTTGTTGCTATTACTTGCGTTCAGGCACAGAATCAGGAATAGGATATCGCTTTATTTTTAAATTTATATTAATTCGGAGGGTAAAACATAATGAAAGTTTTGGTAATTAATGCCGGCAGTTCATCACTCAAATATCAGCTCATTGAAACAGATACTGAGGAAGTATTGGCTAAAGGTCTTTGTGAGAGAATAGGTATAGAAGGCTCAAAGCTTACACACTCACCTGAAGGCAAGGAGAAATATGTTGAAGAAAAGCCTATGCCTACTCATAAGACGGCTGTAAAGATGGTTCTTGACGCACTTGTAGACAGCGAGCACGGTGTGATTTCTGACATCAATGATATTGCAGCAGTAGGTCACAGAGTTCTTCACGCAGGACAGTATTACAGCGACTCGGTTATAGTAACCGACGATGTAAAGAAAGTTGTAAAAGACTGCTTCCCGCTCGGACCTCTTCATAATCCCGCAAACCTTATCGGCATTGAAGCGTGTGAAGATGCTATGCCCGGCACGCCGCAGGTTGCAGTGTTTGATACCGCTTTTGGTCAAAGCATGACTTCAAAGGCGTACATGTACGCAATTCCTTATGAATACTATGAGAAGTACAGTATCAGAAAGTACGGCTTCCACGGCACAAGCCATAAGTTTGTATCGGGCAGAACAATAGAGTTTGCCGACCTTGACAAGGATAACTGCAAGGTAATCGTATGCCACCTTGGCAACGGCGCAAGTGTTTCTGCTTCAATCGGCGGAAAGTGCGTTGATACAAGTATGGGTCTGACGCCTCTTGAAGGTCTGATTATGGGTACAAGAAGCGGTGATCTTGATCCTGCTGTTGTACAGTTCATTGCAAATAACGAAAACATGACTGTGGACGAAGTTCTTAATGTGCTTAACAAAAAGTCCGGTGTTCTTGGTATTTCCGGTGTGTCCAGCGACTTCCGCGATTTATCGGCAGCTGCTGCCGATGGCAACGAAAGAGCTCAGATAGCTCTTGACGCGTTTATTTATCGTGTTGCAAAATACATAGGCTCTTATACAGCTGCAATGAACGGCGTTGACGCAATAACATTTACCGGCGGTATCGGCGAAAATGACTGCGATACAAGAAAGAAGATATGCGAATATCTCGGATTCCTTGGAATAACAATCGATGAAGAGAAAAACGGTGTCAGAGGAACAGAAACTTATATCTCAACACCTGACAGCAAGGTTAAGGTTATGGTTATTCCTACTAACGAAGAACTTGCTATTGCTAGAGAAACTTTGGCGTTGGTCGGCTAAATAGTTAACAAAGATTTTCAGGCTGTCTTGCTTTTGTGAGACAGCCTTTTATCTTATTTAATGAGTGATTAATACTGTGTATTTTGAATTGGAGATATGTGACTGTGAATAATAAATTTGAAAATCTAACAGATGAGGAACTCGTTTTTCTTGCACATAAAAACGATGGCAGAGAAGCAGAGGAGTATCTGCTTAACAAATATAAAAATCTTGTCAGAGCAAGAGCTAAAGCGTATTTTTTAGTCGGCGGCGATAATGACGATTTGGTGCAAGAAGGAATGATCGGTCTTTTTAAGGCAATCCGTGATTTTGACATTGATAAAGACGTCTCGTTTCACAGCTTTGCCGAGTTATGTATTAAGCGCCAGATTTTCACTGCTATAAAGACAGCAGACAGGCAAAAGCATCAGCCGCTTAATACCTATATTTCCTTAAATACTCCTGTATACGACGATGACAGTGAACGTACTTTAATTGAAACTGTTTCCGAACGTCACTCTGTTGACCCTGAAAAATTATATATTATGAGAGAGAAGCTGAGCGATATAGAAAAAGAAATCGAAACCAAACTCAGTAAACTCGAAAAAAGCGTGCTTATTCTTCATCTTGAAGGTATGTCATACCGCGAAATAGCCGAAATAATTGACAAGCCTGAAAAATCAATAGATAACGCCTTGCAGAGAATAAAGAAAAAGCTGGATGATAAATAATTGCAGTGACAAAATTTCAGTAATTTGAAAATTCAATTTTTGTGAATTTATCATTTCGTAATTGTATTTACTGCGAATGATATTTCAAAAACATTACTGAATGAATACAAAAATATTTCTGTCAAAAGCTTGTTCTCCACTTTAAAAAGTCCCTAATATACAGTTATCAACCGAGTTATTCACATTATCCACCAATAAATATTGTTGATAAGTGTATTTTTTACATTTTTTCAAAGTTATCCACAATTTTAATCTGATGGGCTAAAACAGATAGTCCATTATTGAATATATAAAAATTTATATCGGTTATTTTCAAACACCGATTTTAATATTAAAATAAAATTACTGATTTTTTATTATAAAAACTAATTGCATCTGCTTAAAGAAGAATTAAACAGATGCAATTAAAATAGTTTATTGCTTATTGATTTTGTTAATATCATACGGCGTGGTCTGGTAAACAAAATAATTCAGCCAGTTCGAATACAGCAGGTTCGCATGTGAACGCCACGTGACCGGAGGTTCTTGAGTCGGGTCGTTGCCGGGAAAATAATTCTCCGGAATCTCAATATCAAGACCCTTTTCCCTGTCACGAAAATATTCGTTTGCAAGCGTGACGTTGTCATATTCAGAATGACCGGTAATAAAGAACTGACGTTCGCTCTTTGCTGTGATTATATATACGCCGGCTTGGTCTGATTTTGCCAGTATTTCAAGCTCCGGAACCTTGATAATATCCTCTTCGCGAGTTTCGGTATGTCGTGAATGGGGCGCCCAAAACGTATCGTCAAACCCGCGGAGCAGTATCTTATGCTTTTTCTCCGGAACAACGTAATGCTTGAAAACGCCGAATACCTTTTTATCCATAAAATGCTTCGGAATTCCGTAGTGATAGTATAGTCCGGCCTGGGCTCCCCAGCATATGTGAAATGTAGAGGTAACGTTTGTTTTTGACCATTCCATAATTTCGCACAGTTCTTCCCAGTAGCTGACATCTTCAAATTCCATATGTTCAACCGGCGCGCCGGTAATAATCAAACCGTCAAACTTTCTGTTTTTATAACTGTCAAACGTATCATAAAAAGTTTCTATATGGCTTTTTGATGTATTTTTTGACTCATAACTCTTGGTGTGCATAAAGCTTACATTTATCTGAAGAGGAGTGTTACCGAGAACTCTTAAAAGTTGGGTTTCAGTCTCAATCTTTTTTGGCATCAGATTTAATATTAATATCTCAAGAGGTCTTATTTCCTGCGTAATAGCTCGTGTTTCTGTCATTACGAAAATGTTCTCGCTGTTTAAAGTTTCTATTGCGGGTAGATTGTCTGTAACTTTAATCGGCATTATTTCACCTCCAAAATCTAATTGTTTTATTATAACACATTAAATCATGCAAGTAAAGATTTAAAAAAATAATTTTTGATTTTAGACTTGTGAATCTATCTGAATGACTTATTCAACAAAAAATTAAAAAATCTGCATAAAGCACTTGACAGGAAGTAATATTACGAGTATAATTGTTCGAGTAGAATTTTTTTGACTTCTAAGTGTTGTATAATACTCGGAGGGAGGGAAGTAAAAATGGCAGAAATCAGAGTTAAGGAAAATGAGTCGCTTGACAGTGCGCTTCGTCGCTTTAAGCGTTCTTGTGCTAAGGCCGGTGTTTTATCTGAGGTTAGAAAGAGAGAACATTACGAAAAGCCCAGCGTAAGACGCAAGAAGAAATCCGAGGCTGCCAGAAAGCGTAAGTATTAATTTGCTTTCTGTTATTGACATTCCTTGTCTTAATTATTTGCTTAAATATCCGGCTTGAGTGTTAGCAGGCTGCGAAAAGCTGATGTTTAGACTTTGTATAAACATAATTATATTATACTAATTTTGAATGTTAATTTAAAATTTGGGGTCGAGGTTTTCTCGGCCCTTTTATTTTACGGAGGCTGTTTTATGAGTATACTTGAAGATATGTTCAAGCCCGATATATTTATTGACGATATATATAATCTTGATTTGGATATGATTAAATCACTCGGTATAAAGGCTTTAATATTTGATATTGACAATACTCTGGTTACATACGATGACGCTGTTGCTCCCGAACACACAATTAAATGGTTTGATTTGCTTCACCAACAGGGATTAAAAACTTTTTTGGTGTCAAATAATAATCAAGATCGTGTTAAGAAATTTGCGGAGTCTTTGGACGAGCCTTACTTTGCAAAGGCTCTGAAACCAAGAAAACGTTATCTTACCGAGGCGTGTAATATGATGAAGGTCAAGCCGGAAAACACTGCTCTTGTTGGTGACCAGCTTTTTACCGATATTTACGGCGGAAAGCGAATGAAAATGTATACTGTGTTTGTGAAAGCTATTTCTGATAAAGAGGATTGGTTTGTTCACTTAAAGCGTTATCTTGAAAGAATAATACTTAAGAGGTGTATATAAATGAACATGAAAAATAATATAGAAGAATTCGCTCTGTTCGGCCCTGCCGGAAATTCCGAGGACTTTTACGAAGCGGGCAACCGCAGCGTATATCAGGTTCCTGATTGGCTTGAAAAAAACAATCTTTCTGCATTTGAGTACCAATGTGGACGAGGTGTGAAGATTTCGGACGATTCGGCTCAGGATTTCGGAAAGCTCGCAAAAGAAAAGAATATAAGGCTCTCTGTTCACGCGCCGTATTATATAAGCCTTTCATCTACTGAGGAAGAAAAAAGAGACAACAGTATAAACTATATTCTTTCAACGTTAAACGCCGCAAAGCATATGGGCGCTGACCGTATAGTAATTCATTCCGGCTCCTGCGGCAAAATCACCAGAGCAGAAGCCTTGGCTCTGGCAACAGATACTTTAAAACGCGCAGTTAAAGCGGCTGACCAAAAAGGATACGGAAATATACATTTATGTCCTGAAACCATGGGAAAAGTAAAGCAGCTTGGAAACATAGACGAAGTTATAAAGCTTTGTCTTATCGATGAGAGAATAATTCCGACTATTGACTTCGGTCATGTTAATGCCATGTCACTTGGAAAGTATAATACAAAAGACGCAATAGCAGAAATATTTGACAAAATTTATAATAAGCTCGGCGAATACCGTGCTAAGAATTTTCATGCACACTATTCAAGAATTGAATACACAAGAGCCGGCGAAAAGAAACACCATACAATGGCAGAAAAGGAGTACGAGCCGGACTTTGAGCCGATTGCGGAGCTTATAGCAGAGAGAAATCTGACTCCGAGAATTATCTGCGAATCTGCCGGCACACAAACTGCTGACGCTGTTTATATGCAAAACATGTACAGAGAATTTTTAAGCAGAATCTAAAGGGGATTTATGGTATGAGGAATATTTTTGAAAAACTGAATTTATCGGGTGATACCGCAGTGATGCTGACATCACCGCATAATATGCGGTATTTCAGCGGTTTTTCCGGCGGCGAAGGCGTTGTTCTGATTTGTGATAAGACAGCTTATATTTTTGTTGATTCAAGATATACCGGCATTGCAAAGGAAGAGGCTTTGCCGGGATTTGAAGTTATAGAATATAATATAAAGATGCCTCTTCTAAAAATAATCTGCGAAAAGCTTGAACTCAGCAATATAAAATATATTCTGTTTGAGGATGAATATACTACTGTATCGGCCTATAAGAACTATACCAACACTTTGAATAAATTTGAATTTATTCCGAAATCAGGCGAAATCGAACGCCTCAGAATGATTAAAACAGATGATGAGCTTGAGCTTATACGGCATGCAGAACAAATCGGTGTTGACGCCTTTAATCATGTGCTTAAATATATCAAAGCAGGTGTGGCTGAGCGTGATATTGCCGCAGAGCTTGAATACTATATGAAAAAGCAGGGAGCGGACGGCACATCTTTTGACACAATAGTGCTTTCGGCTGAGAGAACCGCACTTCCGCATGGTATGCCGGGCGAACGCAGATTTGAAAGCGGTGATTTTGTATTAATGGATTTTGGATGCAAATACAAGGGCTATTGCTCTGATATGACCAGAACCGTTGCAGTCGGAGAGCCGGTTAAACAACAAAAGGAAATATACGAAACCGTAAAGCAGGCGCAGCAGATAGGCTTAGATACGTTAAAGAGCGGTATACCGGGCAAAGTTCCGGACGATGCGGCAAGAAAATATATTGAAGATAAAGGTTACGGTGAGTTTTTTGGTCATTCACTCGGTCACGGAGTCGGTCTTTTAATTCATGAATTGCCGAATTTATCGCCCAAATCCGATATAATACTTGAGGAAAATATGGTTGTATCATGTGAACCGGGTATTTACATTTATGGTTTTTGCGGAGTGAGAATAGAGGATCTTGTCTGCGTAAAGGAGGATGGAATCGAAAATCTCACAAATTTAACCAAAGATTTAATTATACTTTAATAGTCAAACACATATTTTTTACCTCTGCATAATATATTGCAGGAGTGTGATATATATGAACAAGTATTTCAGCGGTTTTATGTCCGGCGTGCCGGAAGAGGATTCTAAAACTAACACCTCTCGTCCGGCAGAACAAATCCCGGTAATCAACCGTAACCGAAGTATGACAAATAACCGACAGAATAACAGTACAGAAGCAAATAATTTATCTGAAAACAACAATCAAAGCAATGAGAACACATCTTCAAACAATCCGTTATATCCTGTTAATGATAATAAATCACAGGAGTCTGATAATAGTTTAAATTTAAATAATCAAAGTTCGGCGCATAAAGAAATTCATGACAATATAAATAAGAATAACATAATGGCTGAAACTTTTAACAAAGAATTAGCCGAAGGTCTGCAAACCGGTTCCGACAGAAATGTAAATGTTTATAATAACTACAACAGCGGCAATAATAACGTCAGCAGCAATAATGATCAGTATGAACTGTTTACTCCAACAACAGACGGCGGAGAGCAAACCAAACAAAAGCCGTTTACCGGTCAAGGCAGTCTGATTATACAGGCGTTTACGGCTGATCAAGCTCTGCCGATAGAAAATGTCAAAATTACAATTACATCAAATGAACCTCAAACCGAAAGCATTAACGAGGTAAGATACACCAATTCAAGCGGCAGAACCGAGCCTGTATTTTTGCCGGCTCCGTCTCTATTTTTTTCTCAGCAGCCTCAGAGCACATTCAGACCATATGCGGTATATAACATTCTCAGTGAGATAGAGGGGTATACGTCAAGCAGTCGTCCCCAAACCGCAATGGTATTTGATAAGATCGAATCAATTCAAAATATTTCGCTTATACCAAATCGTGAAAATCAAGAATAGCTATAGTATCAGCCTTTAACACGGAGGTGATTTTTTTGGAGACAATGGTACCTATACCTAATACAGTTGTTGTACATCTCGGTGCACCCAGTGATTCAAGCGCACAAAATGTTACTGTTCAGTTTACAGATTATATAAAGAATGTTGCTTCAAGCGAGATTTACCCGACATGGCCAAGAAATGCGTTGATTGCAAACATATACGCACAAATAACTTTTATACTTAACAGGCTTTATACGTTTCATTACCGCGCTCAGGGATATAATTTTGATATTACTAACCTTGAAGCATATGATCAGGCGTTTGTTAACGGAAGAGATTTCTTTGAAAATATAAGCCAGATAGTTGATGAAATTTTTAACGGATATATTACCAGAGAAGGTCAGCAAAATCCTATTTATCCAAGATATTGCAACGGAACAACCTCTCTCTGTCCGGGCGGACTTTCACAGTGGGGAACAGTAGATCTGGCTAATCAGGGCTACTCGCCGATTGAGATTTTAAGATACTACTACGGTGATGACATAGTTATTGTTGACGGCTTGACATACGGCGAATACCGAGATATTTATCCCGGAACTCCGCTCAAAATTGGGGATTCAGGATTTGATGTCAAACGATTCCAGATTATGCTTAATATCATTTCAAGAAACTATCCCGCAATACCTAAGATTGCTTTTCCCGACGGTTATTTTGACGTTATAACCGAAGACGCAGTTAAAGCCTTCCAGAGGATTTTTAATCTGACTGCTGACGGAATCGTTGGAAAGGCAACTTGGTACAAGATGTTCAGAATATATACTGCTGTAAAGAAATTGTCCGAACTTGATGCTGAGGCGATTGATATTGAATTTATTACCAAACAATATACAAATTATGCGCAGCTTGGCGACGTCGGCCCCAATATCAGAGTAATACAGTTTTACCTTGACTTTATAGCTACATTTAACGATTTTATTCCGAGCATTCAGATTGATGGAGTATTCGGCCCCGGCACTGAAAATGCCGTCCGTGCATATCAGCAGGCATACGGATTGCCTATTACGGGCACGGTAAACAGGGAGACATGGGACAGCATGTATGAACTGTATTTTTCTATTCTGAATACGCTCCCGCCGGATTATCTTGGAATGAGCATAACTCCGTATCCGGGTGAAGTATTATATAGAGGTTCATCCGGTGAAAGTGTAAGAACGCTTCAAACATATTTATCGACAATATCCGATGTGTATAATGAAATTCCCAAGGTTGCGGTAACGGGATATTTCGGCAATGATACTGAGGAAGCGGTTTTGGCTTATCAAAATCTCTTTGGACTGGAAGCCAGAGGAGTGGTCGGTCCGGAAACTTGGAACAGTATTGCGAGATTATATGCAGATTTAGTAAACGGCGGCATGAAATCAGAAGGACAATTTCCGGGATATGTAATGTCTGAGGAGGGATCAGCATGACATCAATATATGACATCAGAAATAATATATTTGAACTTCAGTCTATGCTGCGACGGATATCGTTAAATCATAATATACCTTTGATAAACCCTGACAGTATATTTGGACCCGAGACAGCCGAGGCGGTCAGAGACGTGCAGAACATTTCGGGTATACCTGTAACCGGCAAAGTTGATTATCTGACATGGACGACAATTCTATTAATGTCACAATAATTTATTTGACATAAAACAACATATGTGGTAAGATTTAAGACAGATATTAAAAACGGAGATGTTATTACTTAATGAAAAAAACAAAAATGACTACTAAAGACTTTGTCAGAATCGGAATGCTGACGGCTCTTGCATGTGTGCTTACGATGGTTCCGCAAATCCCTACGGGAACGGGAGGATATGTACATTTCGGCGACAGCATTATATATGTGACTGCCGCATTTATGGGACCGATTGCCGGAGCGTTTGTCGGAGCAATCGGACATTCTTTGGCTGATTTGTTGAGCGGTTATGTTATATTCGCAATAGCTACATTTATTATCAAAGGAATTATGGGATTTGTAATCGGAAAAATCCTCTACGAAAACTTCAGCTTGATTAGATTTATTATTGCAGCTGCAGCAGCGTTGTTAATCGTAACTTTAGGGTATTTTATTGCTGAAATTCCTATGTTTGGTCTTGAGACTGCCGCTGTTGTCTTTATTTCATCGCCCATACAGTGGCTTATGAGCGTTGCAGCGTCGGCTATATTTATTCCGCTGCTTAATAAGTATAAATCAAAGATATTTTAAAAAATTGAGCTAATTAATTGCAAAATAATTTTGACCGAATTCGCATTGCGTTTTCGGTCTTTTTTTGTGCATTCAATTTGTTATTAAATAAGTAATTCGACGTGTTTTTCAGCATGATTGTTTTATAATGTTTAAGGTGATACATATGACATTTACGGTTTACATAGATGTTCTGTTCTTTGTGAATTTTATTATAAACTCTTTGCTTATAATCTGCACAGGCTTTATGTTAAGATTCAGAGCGTCAATTATAAGAATTGCGGTTGGCAGCATAATATCTGCTATGTATTCCGTATTAATGTTTTTCCCTGCTGTACATATTTTGTACACTGTGAGCGGACGCATTATATTTACTGTTCTGTTTGTGATGGTATACTTTAAAAAATATAAGCCTATTGATTTAGTAAAAGCTGTCGCGGCATTTGTAATCACATCGCTTATTTTTTTTGGATTTATTTATATCTATTCATCATGGAGAATTATGGACGGAGTCAAAGCGGCTGACTGGCTTTTTTCAAATGGTGTTCCGTATGCCGATATTAACATTAAGACGCTGCTGTTCACTTCTGCATTATCATATTTGTCGGCGTTTTTATATATTAAAATTGCCGACAGAAACATGAGCCGTAAAAGGATAATATATGATGCCGAAATTATTATAGACGGCAGAGCGTTTTGCTCAAAAATCCTGTGCGATACAGGCTGCGAGCTTGTCGAACCTTTATCGGGGAAACCCGTCATTTTGATTGGCAGCGAAAATAGTATAAATAATTCAACAATAAGTCCGTTTCCTGACACAGACAAAAAATCTAACAGATATGTCACTGCATCAACTATATCCGATGATAATCATGAACCGATACGCCTGTATAAACCGGATGATGTCAATATTCGTTTTGCCGATGTACAGGCTGACGCAAAAAGATGTTATGTCGGGTTTGTAAATAAAGTGTTTTCGAGTGACGGACTGTATAACGGGGTTGCAAATCCGGATGTATTTAAAGAAAAAATAGCAAAAATAAATTTTTGGAGGAGAGCGATAAAGATGATACGAAAGTTAAAAAAGAATTTCTGCGGTGAAAACGGCATTATACATAAGATTAATAATTTATTTGACAAATTTGTTACGGCTTTACTTAAACTATATTCAAAGCTAAGAAAAAGTAATGCGTATTACATCGGCGGAGCGGATACGCTTCCGGCGCCGTTCACAAAAGAAGAGGAAAGATATTGGATAAATGAACTCAGCAATCCGGCTAATTCAAATAATGCCGGAAGAAAGCTGACTGAGCATAATCTGAGACTTGTTGTCTATATAGCTAAAAAATTTGACAGTACAGGTGTAGGTATTGAAGATTTGATCTCTATCGGTACTATAGGACTGATTAAAGCAATCAATACATTCAAACCCGAAAAGAATATCAAGCTCGCAACATATGCCTCAAGATGTATAGAAAATGAGATACTTATGTATTTAAGAAAGAACGGAAACGGCAAAAACGAAGTTTCGATTGATGAGCCACTTAACGTTGACTGGGACGGAAATGAACTACTGCTTTCGGATATATTGGGAACAGACGGAGACATTACACAGAAAAATCTTGAAGAGGAAACAGATAAAAAGCTGCTGAAAATAGCAATGAATAAGTTATCGGGACGTGAGCGCAATATTGTTGAACTGAGATTTGGAATTAACAATACAGGTGAGGAGAAAACCCAAAAAGAGGTAGCAGACATGCTTGGTATTTCTCAGTCGTATATTTCAAGACTTGAAAAAAGAATTATCGGACGCCTCAGACGCGATATGAACCGAATGATAAACGGATAGTCATTTAAAACTGCCAATATTGTATTTTATCAGGAAATTGTGAAGCTGTTCAAAAATCAGTCCTACGATAAACCAAGCCGGTGCATAATCCAAGCGTATAAGCCCCTGAAAGGATAATGGAGTAGTGTAATTCCACGCCTCTATGCCAAAAATTCTGAGTATATACCCTGTGGAAAACTCAATTCCGAATATAAGCATGGTATAAACGCAGCCGCGAAAAAACCAGTTCTGATCCGAAATGAGATTATGCACCGGTTCGAGAACAATAACCGCAAGTCCGTAAACGAAAAACATCCATACCGATGTATGCCCAATCAGGTTTCTGGAGTTATATCGTATACCCGACAGACCCGTCCAAAATATTTCCATATTCATACCAATTAATCCATAAATAATATATCTCAAAATCATGGATTTAGTATTTCTTGTTTTTCAATACATATACATGCTATTCTTGTGTTTTATTCTTAAAAATCTGGGACATAAGACTTTTTATACGTGATTCGCGTGCTTGTGTTTCTTTGAGGTCAATACTTGTTCCGATAATATTGCCGTCGTTATCAAGAACAGCATTAAGCACATCGCCTTCCTTTGCTTCATTCGGAACCAGTTCCTGCGGTAGGTTAAAAAACTCTTTCCCGTTGTTCAATTCAACTACTGCATATCCGTTTTCAAATCTGTCTATAATCACTTTCATTTGTTAACACCTTCTGATTTTGTTTATATTATTTTATTTGTCAGTTTGTTTATATATAGTATTTCCGTCGCTTACAAACTGAATTGTCCCGCTAATGTCTGTTCTTAATACTTCTATGCCAAGATTTAATAATCTGTTTATAGTCTGTTCGTGAGGATGACTGTATTCGTTGTTTATGCCGCATGAGATAACCGCATATTGCGGTGAAACAGATTGTATAAACTCACTTGATGTTGAAGTTGAGGAGCCGTGATGACCAATCTTTATTATGTTTGAGCTTATGTCGGATATTGAGAACGACTTTAAGATCTCGTTTTCGGATTTTACTTCTGCATCTCCCATAAACAGAAAAGATGTATCATTATATACTATTCTGACAACAGCGGAATAATTGTTTAAATCACTGTAGTCCTCGCTGTTTGGTGCAAGCATTGAAACAGAAAGGATATTGTTATACAAAATATTTAAGCCGGCTTTCGCTTCAGTGACCGGAATTTCTTTTTCAAGAATTTTTGACAAAAGATTTTCGTATGTCTTAGTGTTTGTTAAAGCGTTGGGCATGAATATGTCTCCGACATCAAAATTATCAAGTATTGTTGTCATTCCGCCGATATGGTCTGCATGCGGATGTGTAGCGATAAGATAGTCTATTCTTTCATGACCTCTTGACTTGATAAAATCAGTTATAACTTGACCGTACTCATATGTTGAAGCGTCAATCAACATAGTTTGTCCTCCCGGCAGTTCAATAAATTCACAGTCACCCTGACCTACGTTAAGGTAAAATACATTCAGATACAAATCAGAAATGCCAAGCGAACAGACGCTTGGCACTTCAGAAATAGTGTTTACATTTTCAAAGCTGTTATTGCCGATTATGTTTGCGTTAAAATCTGTTGTATCATTATAATTATCTGTGAAATCAACAAATCCTATATTCTCTTCAGGAAAAGCGCGCCACAGTACCGCACAAACCTCACATCGGGTAATCGGATCAGCCGGCTGGAAGGTTCCGCTTTGCGTTCCGGTTATATAACCAAGGTTTACTGCCTCAGCAATAAACGGTCTGTCCTGTCTTGCGATTGATTCATAATCATAGAAAACATCCGACAAAAGATACTGCGTATCAGTGTATTTCTGCAAAAGCTGTTCATAAGTATAACCCATAGCCTTCATGAGCGCAACTGTTACATCCTCGCGCGTCGCATAATCAAGAGGCTTAAAGTATATTCTTTCGTCACCGGGTGTCGAGCTTTGATATCCGTTTAAATATCTTGTGACAGAGTTAACGTACGGAAAGTACCATTCATTGGCGCTTACATCTGCATACGGACTTGTTCGCACGCCCGAGAGCGGTATACCCGCAGAATTCACAAGCATCTTTGAATATTCCGACCTCTGTACATAATCGTTAGGCAAAAAGGTTCCATCACCATATCCGGAGATAATTCCGCGTGAAGTTAAATTTTCAATATACGGCGAAGCCCAGAAGTCATCATCAACATCATAAAATGATGATGCATAAGCCGCAGACATTCCAAATATCAGAGTGAACACCAATAAGACGCTGCACAATGCTTTTTTTGTCATAATTCATTCTCCTTACAAATAGATTAAGCTATTATAATATGCTTATTTATATGCACCAAAATTATAACATTGTTTTTATATCCTGTCAAGTTTGATACGTATTGCATTATATACAGCAAACACCAAAAGCAAGAGCCGCAGTATTATAACTGCGACTCTTGCTGCAGCGGGGAGGCTGCTATATATTATGAAATCTACAGTTATTATAATACACTATTTACCAGTAAATGGCAATAGTAAATATATACAAATTTTATAAGCTATTTATATTAAAGATTTCCGCATAAAATAATACGATAAAATATGACAATAAATAAATTAAATAGGCGTGGAAAAATATTGCAATTATTAATATGACATGTTATAATTCATAATAGCAAATATATTGGGGAGGACGGTTATGTTTGAAATTATATTAATTGCCATTGGTTTGGCAATGGATGCTTTTGCTGTTTCTGTATGCAAAGGACTTAAGATGACTGAAAAAATCGACTATAAGTATGCGTTTATCATTGCGTTTTTCTTCGGTTTTTTTCAGGCGATTATGCCGTTAATCGGCTGGATTGCAGGCAAACAGTTTGAGGCATATATTACAAGTATTGATCATTGGATAGCATTTGTATTGCTTGTATTCATAGGCGGAAAGATGATTTACGAAGCATTAGGTAACGAAGACGACAGTTCTTCTGAAATCAAATATGATTTAAAGGAAATTACCATGCTTGCTGTTGCGACCAGTATTGACGCACTTGCTGTAGGAATTTCGTTCGCGTTTCTCGATATTAATATTGTGCCTTCAGTAATATGTATCGGTATAATAACATTTGTGTTATCAGTTGTCGGCGTTATAATCGGCAACAAATTCGGAGTACGCTTTAAAAGAAATGCAGAGGTTTCCGGAGGAATTATACTTATATTAATAGGCGTTAAAATTCTTCTTAACGGTTTAGGAATAATTAATTTTTAGCAATAATAATTTACAGCAAAGAAGTGATAAGCGATTATGAAAGAAGAATTGTATACCATTCCCGTAAATGAAGCTATTGAAAAAGACGGCGAATGTTTGTTTTGTACTTTAAACAAAAAACTTGAAAATGATATTTTGAATTATATCCTCGGACCGTCATACATGGAAGAAGATATAAGAGGCGAAACAGATAAAATCGGATTTTGCCGCGAGCATTACAGACAGATGCACGAGGCACAAAACAGACTCGGCGTCGCCTTAATGATTGATACCCATTTGAAAAATCTGCGCGCTGAGCTTGAGACTTTGCTCAAGGCTGATGAAGCGGAAAGCAGCGGAAAGAAAGGATTGTTTAAGAAACCTTCAGACACTCCCAAATCCGTTGATTATCTGGACAACATTGAAAATTCGTGCTATGCATGCAAAAGAATGAAGTCGCGAATGGACAGCTATGTTGACACATTTTTCTATCTTTGGAAAAGAGAGAACGAGTTTAAGAATAAAATCTTAAGTTCAAAAGGATTCTGTATTTCACATTTCAAAATGCTGATTGATGAAGCAAAAAAGCGTTTATCAGGTGACAAGTATACCGACTTTTTAAAATCTGTATCCGAAGTTCAGATGAAAAACCTTGATAAGCTTCAGGAGGATGTGGACTGGTTCATTCAAAAATTTGATTATAGGTTTAAGGATGAACCGTGGAAAAACTCAAAAGACGCATTGCCAAGAGCAATATTAAAGCTTTCGAGTATTGAGGTTGAAGAGTAAAAAATCAACGCGATATCTTTATTTTTGAAATAGTGAGATGACTTATATGAATATGATTGAGATTATAAGCAAGCAGAAAAACGGTGAAGCGCTGTCGAATGATGAGATTAAATTTGTGATATACGGATACACAAACGGTAATATTCCCGATTACCAGATGTCGGCATTTTTGATGGCTTTGTGTTTTACGGGTTTTAATGATTATCAGACGGGATATATGACAAAGTGCATGGCTGAGTCCGGCGACATACTCGACTTATCCGGAATAGACGGCATAGTTGTTGATAAACATTCGACCGGAGGCGTAGGCGACAAAACAACGCTCGCAGTTGTTCCTATAGTAGCTGCATGCGGCGGAATGGTTGCAAAAATGTCCGGCCGCGGTCTTGGACACACAGGCGGTACCATAGATAAACTTGAATCAATAGAAGGGTTCAATACAGCATTACCTTTTGAAGAATTTATTGATCTGGTTAATTCTAACGGTGCAGCGATTGTTTCTCAGACAAAAAATCTTGCGCCTGCCGATAAAAAGATATATGCGTTAAGAGATGTAACCGGTACGGTTGACTGCTTGCCTTTGATTGCCTCAAGTATTATGAGTAAAAAACTGGCTTCCGGCGCTGACGCCGTTGTTCTTGATGTAAAATACGGCAGCGGCGCTTTTATGAAAACAAAAGAACAGGCACAGCATCTTGCCGATTTAATGATAAGTATCGGACAGCATAACGGTAAGAAAATGAAAGCATTAATCACTGATATGAATGTACCCTTGGGTGAAGCGGTCGGTAATTCGCTTGAAGTTATTGAAGCAATTCAAACCCTTAAAGGGCACGGACCGAAAGATTTTTATGACCTGTGTATCGATATTTCGGCATCCATGCTTGAAATATCCATCGGACAGCCGTATGATAAATGTGCTGAAATGGCAAAAGACAGTATCTGCTCCGGTGCTGCGCTCAATAAGCTCCGTCAGATTATTGAGTCGCAGGGCGGTAATATAAACTTTATAGATGATACCGGTTTATTTAAAAAGCCAAGATATATTAAAGAAGTCAAATCTAAGATGTCCGGCAGGATTTGTTCTATGAATACTGAGCAAATCGGTATGACAGCTTGCGAGCTCGGCGCCGGACGGCGTAAGCTTAACGATAATATCGACTATTCAGCCGGCATTATTGTTAAAAAGAAAACCGGCGAATTTGTGGAAAAGAATGATATTCTGGCTTTGTTATATACAAACAACAAAGATTGCCTCGAAGTCTCTGAGGCGGAATATTTTAATTCAATTTGTTTTGAATAGCTCAACGGTTCAAAAAAGGGGCAGGTATTATGAGAATTGTTACAATTAATGAAATGAAAGAAATTGAAAGAAGAGCCGATAAGTCCGGTCTTAGTTACTTTCAAATGATGGAAAACGCCGGCACTGAAGCTGCAAAAATCATATTTAATAATACGAAAGATTTTGAAACAAAAATAGTGCTTATTTGTGCCGGAAAGGGGAATAACGGCGGAGATGGATTTGTTGCTGCAAAAAGGATAAAAGAATTCGGAGGTCATCCGCTTATTTTATTGGCTGATGGTTCTCCTGTCACCGCTGACGCCAAAAAGAATTTTGATATTGCACTAAGCGAAGGCATTGAAGTAATTGAATTCGATTCATCTATGAGTAAATCCTTGATTTTAGGCAGCGATATTATTGTCGATGCGGTTTACGGAACCGGATTTCACGGCAAACTGAAGCCGCAGATTAAAGAACTGTTTGATATTATTAACGGAAGCGACGCCGTCAAGTATGCCATAGATATTCCCAGCGGAATTAACGCTGACAGCTGCACGGTAGCAGACGGAACGTTCAAGGCGGACTATACAGTAGCAATTGACAGCATGAAAAATGCTCACATATCATCAGATACTTTCTTGTACTGCGGCCGAGTAGTTTGCGTCGATATCGGCATCCCTGAGGAATGTCATAACTTATAATTCTGTATTGAAATAAACGGACAGAGGCTATCCCCTGTCCGTTTTATTTATCAGCGTTCCATCTTCCAGTATTGAACACTGTATGGAGGAAGCTCACTGCCTCCGCCGAAATCGTGCTGATTTCCCGAAATCAAATCAACTGCCAGACCGCAGCCTGCATCAAAATGTGCAACATACGGTTCCGAGTCGATATTGACTGCGACCATAATTCTGTCGTCCTCAAATTGACGCTGGAATATTACCTGCTTATTTGTCAAAACAACAGATTTAAAATCGCCATGGCATAATGCTCTTGAATTTTTGTGTGCTTCAGCCATTCTTGAAATAAGCTCTGTCAAGTCATTACAGATAGGTTCATCAAAACAAGCTCTCAAAGTATTGTCACCGTTTTGCTTAAGTCCCTCTGCCCCCCATTCACTTCCGTAATAAATACATGGAATTCCGGGCATACCAAACAGCAGACCGTATATAAGAGGAATATGCTTTTTATTTGTAAGCATGCTTGCAATACGGGTTACATCATGATTGTCGACAAAGCACATGAGATTCTTGCCAGTATATAAGCACCATGGCTCAGAGCCGAACTGTCTGATTAACGAATGGGTAATCTCAAACATATTTTCAGAGTTAAAGCTTGAATATAATCCTTTATAACACTCATAGTTAGTACAGCTGTTTAGTTTGTCGTCCGAAACGAACAGGTTATAGTCACCGTGCAGAAGTTCGCCCAACAACAGAAAATCCATCTTTTTACTGTCACAGTGATAGCGAAGCTGTTTTAAAAAGTCTTGCGAAAGGCAATATGCAACATCCAATCTCAGTCCGTCGATCCCAAATTCATCTATCCAGTAATCAATACAGTCAAACAAATAGCTTACAACATTCGGGTTGTAAAGATTCAGTTTAACAAGCTCAAAATGTCCTTCCCAGCCTTCGTACCAAAAACCGTCATTGTAATTACTGTTTCCGTCAAAATTGATATGAAACCAATCCTTATATTCCGAATCCCATTTTTTCTCAAGCACATCTTTAAATGCCCAAAATCCTCTGCCGACATGATTAAATACACCGTCAAGAATTACTTTAATACCATTTTCGTGAAGCTCATCGCAAACCCTTTTGAAATCATTGTTTGTACCAAGACGACAGTCGATTTTTCTATAATCGCGCGTATCATATCCGTGCTTGTCAGATTCAAAAACAGGCGAAAAATATATAGCGTTGCAACCAACTTCTTTAATATGCGGAATCCAATCTCTCACTTTATCAATCCGGGTTACAGTAATACCGTCATTTTCAGCCGGAGCTCCGCAAAATCCCAAAGGATATATTTGATAAATTACACTTTCGTCATACCACATTTCTTCATGCCTCCCAATCATCTTTTTGTTAAAACTTATTATAATTATATCACATATTGACATTTTTGTCACTAACCGATTTTTAAGTTTGTTTCTATTTTTCCTTTTTGTAACACAATTTAAAAACATGCGTAATATAATTTAGGTGATTTTTATGTTTGTCTGGTACAGAAAACTAAAATACAGATTAGGTTTATCCGGACACAAGAGAAAGCGTACTACGTCAAGCGGTCTGAAAAGATATAAAAGAAAAACTTTTTTTAAAAGGGCAAAGTATATTTCTGTATGTGTTGTTTTGATTCTGGGAATAACATATCTGATTACCGATATTGAAAAAAGGATTAACCCGCTCATTAACGACATGGCTCTTTCAAATTTAAACAGTATTGTGCTCAGAGAGTGTAATACAGCAGTGAGTGAAATGATCTGCGACTATGATGTCAGTTATAATTCTTTAATAAATAAATCATCAAATCAGGACGGGAGCGTCAAGTCATTATCTGTTGATTATGCCAAACTTAATGTTATGAAGTCGGAGCTTACCAACGAAATTCAGACCCGGATTGATCAAATTAATTCTGTGGATATAAGTATACCGCTTATGGCGTTTGTATCAAACAAGTTTTATTCAGGCATAGGAATACCTATTACAGTACGCGTACTTACAGATGAGAACGTTAAAGTCGATTTTTACGATGAATTTGTTACAGAAGGTATCAACCAAACCAAACACCTGATTAAAGTAAGAATAATTATAGATATAGGCATAAACGTACCTATCAGGAACAGCGGTGACTCAATAGAAACAGAAATACCTATAGCCGAATCCATAATTGCCGGAGACGTACCGGGGACATATGTGGATTTAAACTGAATTTAAGTCAAATTTAATCCGGATTTAAATCTTGATTTATTTATGTAAACTGTTTATATTTTCCTTGATTTTTCTTCGGAGTTATTATATAATGCTATATGTAAACGATAATTGTAAAACTATTTTAATTGGAGGAATATATATGGAAGCAGCAGCAAACGGTGATTATGTAACTATTGTTGCGGAAGAAGACGGCGTTGTGATAATAGGTCTAACCAGAGGAAAGGACACGAGATTTCACCATACCGAAAAGCTCGACAAGGGCGAAGCATATATTGCACAATTTACCGAAAATACATCTGCAATAAAAATAAGAGGAAAAGCGAAATTATATACAAAAATGGGTATAATAACTACCGGAGAGTAGTATTTTAATTTCTACTTACAGACTTTAAGCCAATACGGAGGAAACAATTATGAACAGAAAGACTAAGATTATCTGTACGCTCGGTCCTTCAACCGATGACCCTGAAGTTTTAAAGCAGCTTATGCTTAACGGAATGAACTGTGCCAGACTTAACTTTTCTCACGGCACGCATAAAGACCATCTTGTTCGTATAAACGCGGTCAAGAAAATGAGAGATGAGTTAAATCTGCCGGTTGCTATACTTCTTGATACAAAAGGTCCTGAAATCAGAACGGGGGATTTTGAAGATGGCAAAGTTGAGCTTGAAACAGGTCAAACCTTCACGCTTACACCCAAAAATATTGTTGGAGATAAGACAAAAACGTCAATTACATATAAGGACTTGGCGAAAGATGTCTATATTGGCACAAGAATATTGATTGATGACGGTCTTATCGAAATGAAGGTTACCGGTGTTGAGGGACGCGATGTTGTTTGTGAAGTTTTAAACGGCGGTCCGGTCAGCAACCATAAGAGTATAAATGTCCCCGGAATTGAACTAAGTATGGATTATATGAGTCAAAAGGACATTGACGATATAAAATTCGGCATTAAAAACGATGTTGACTTTATTGCTGCTTCGTTTGTACGTACAGCTTTTGACGTTTTGGATATTAAACGCGTTCTTGAACAGAACGGCGGAGAAAAGATACAGATTATTTCAAAGATAGAAAACCGCCAGGGCGTTGACAATATTGAAGCCATTTTGAAAGTCAGCGAAGGCATAATGGTTGCCAGAGGCGACATGGGCGTTGAAATTTCTTTTGATGAACTTCCGGCTATACAAAAAAAGCTTATTAAACAGTGTTATACCGAAGGCAAGAAGGTTATCACTGCAACGCAGATGCTTGAAAGCATAACTCACAATCCGCGTCCGACGCGTGCCGAAATTTCTGACGTTGCAAATGCGGTATACGATGGCACATCAGCGGTAATGCTGTCCGGAGAAACCGCTGTCGGTGAGTATCCTGTTCTGGCGCTTAAGACTATGGCTCAGATATGTACAAAAACAGAAGAAAACATTGATTATGTCAAACGCTTTGAAAATCTGCATCTTAACCAGACAACAAGCGTATCGAATGCTATCAGTCACTCGTCATGTACAACCGCACATGATATTGGAGCCGCAGCTATAATCACTGTTACCCAATCGGGTTACACACCGAGGCAGATTTCGGCTTACAGACCTAAATGTCCTATTATTGCAGGGGCATTAAACAAGAAGGTCTGCCGCCAGCTTAATCTTTCGTGGGGCGTAACTCCTATAATGACAGATGTTAAGGAAACAAGTGATGAATTGTTCGAGCATGCAGTCAGCCGTGCTCTTGAAGAAACAGAAATAGTCAATAAGGGAGATGTTGTTGTATTAACCGGCGGAGCGCCGGTCGGCGTAAGCGGAACTACCAATATTCTGAAAGTACAGCTTGTCGGTGATGTACTCGCTTCTGGTCAAAGCTTTTCGAATAAGTCTATCAGCGGTAAGATTTGTGTTGCTTCCAACAACAATGAGGCTCTTAGATACTTTGAAGACGGAGATATTCTCGTTATCCCTGAAACTTCAAACTCGATTATATCACTGCTCAAGAAGGCGTCGGCTATTATCACTGAGACTTCAGGCTCAACATCACATGCGGCTATTGTCGGTATGACTCTTGATATTCCTGTAATCGTAGGAGTTGAGAATGCAACCAAGATCCTGAAAAACGGCACAACAGTTACCATTGACGGTTCACGCGGTCAGGTTTATTCGGGCGTTGCTAAAATTATATAACTGATTAAGAATCAGTATTCCGCTTAAATCGTTGAATTGCAGCGCTTTAAGAATCATGCAAAAGAGGTGAACTGCTTTGTTCAGAACTAAACTGACCGTACGGTATTCGGAAACTGACAGTATGGGCGTTGTACATCATTCAAGATACTTTCCGTGGTTTGAAGTCGGCCGTACCGAATTCTTCAAAACCACGGGTATGTCATATCGGGAGGTTGAGGAAAAAGGCGTTTTACTGCCGCTTCTTGATTGCTATTCAAAGTTTATTAAAGGCGCAAGATATCAGGACGATATCTGGATTGAAGTCTCTTTAAAACAGCTCGGCGTTGCAAAATGCAGATTTGAATATAACGTAGTACGCTGTGAAGATAATGTTTTACTTGCCGTGGGATATACAACTCACGGTTTTACAGACAAGGATTTCAAACCTATAAACCTGAAAAAGAGACACCCTGAGATATATAGCGTTTTGGAAGGTCTTCTCGAAGATTAGCATACAGTAATATTTGCTTAATGTATAAAAATCAGCTGTTTTCACAAAATAAGGGCGAGGTTTCTTGTCCTTATTTTGTTATATGAAAGAGGTTTTTTATGCAAAAGTATGAAATTAAAATTGACGGAATGAGTTGCAATCATTGCACCGCATCTGTCCAAAAGGCTTTAACTGCGCTTGACGGCGTAATGAGCGTTGATGTCAGCCTCGAAAAAGCGACAGCAACGGTTGAATATGACGAAGAACATACCAATGAAGAGATTTTCAAAAATGTAATTCAAGATTTGGGCTATAGCGTAATATAATTTTATTGTAATTATTTAGGTAAAAATTATTGACTTGTGTGTTATATTAGTGGTATAATATTTGTCATGCAATTTTATTAAATTTGTAAATGTTAAGAAAGTTATGGATGTGATTTATTTGAATTTGGGAAGGATTACGCATACGCCCGATGGTTTGACAGATGTTTTGTGTGATGAATGTGAAACAAAATATTTTGTTGAGTCTACTGCTCGTCAGGTATTCAGGGAACACGGATACAGAATGGTTCAAACGCCTACGTTTGAATATTTTGACGTATACAGTGTTTCTACTCCTACACAAGCTGAACATATGTTTAAGTTCTTTGATACAAACGGAAGAATGCTTGCTCTGCGTCCTGATCTCACAACTTCAGTTGCGCGTATGGCAGCGACAAAGTCTTCGGACAAGGATTTGCCTGCAAGAATTGCGTACTGCGGAAGCGCTTTCAGAAATGAAGAGAATTTCAGCCAGACGCGGCAGCGTGAATTTACGCAGGTCGGAGTTGAGCTTATTGGAGACAAAAGCTCCGATGCAGATGTTGAAATAATCGAAATTGCTATTGATGTATTGCGCAAGTCCGGACTTAAAAACTTTAAAATTGATTTGGGACAGGTTGAGTTTTTTAAAGGATTGGCGGAACAGGCCGGTTTATCCGAAGAAGAAATTGATGCTGTTCGTACTCATATAAATGACAAAGATTTTATTGCTGTTCAATCCGTGCTTGACGGACTGAATATTGATGAATACACAAAGAATATGTTTCTTAGTCTGCCGACCATGTTCGGCGGTATAGAAATTATCGAAGATACCATGCAGGACGAAAATCTGAATGCTCGTTCAAAGGACGCTCTCAGAAATCTTAAGGATGTATATGCAAAATTAGTTGAGAAAAATCTTGATAAGCACATTTCTTTTGATTTGGGCATGATACAGAATATTGATTATTATACCGGTATTATTATCCGCGGTTTTACATACGGTGTTGCATTTCCCGTATGCAGCGGAGGAAGATATGATAATCTTCTTGCAAAATTCGGTCGTGACTTGCCCGCAACCGGTGTTGCTATCGGCGTTGAAAGAGTGTTGTCTGCTTTAAGCGATGAAAAGAGCGATCAGGAAAAAAATTCTCAAAACAGCGAATATGTAACCGTTGCACTGGCAAAGGGCAGACTTGCCGAACTCTCTGTCGATATTTTCGAAAAGACTGGTTATGATGTTGCCGCTCTGAAGACCAAAACAAGAAGGCTAATATTCACAGATGAAAAGAATAAAATCAAGTTTATTCTTGTAAAGGCATCTGACGTTCCTACATATGTTGAATACGGCGCTGCGGATATTGGAATAGTAGGTAAGGATACTTTGATGGAAAGCAACAAAAATCTGTATGAAGTTCTGGATTTGGGTTTTGGAAAATGCAAAATGGCAGTTGCCGGTCCTATAGAAATGAAGGATAAACTTGACGGTCAGAATATCATGCGAGTTGCAAGCAAATACCCGCGTATAGCACGCGAATATTTCCATAAGGTAAAGGGACAGACCGTTGATATTATCAAGCTTAACGGCTCGGTTGAGTTGGGCCCGCTTGTCGGTTTGTCGGAAGTAATAGTTGATATAGTCGAGAGCGGAAAAACTCTCAAAGAAAACGGTCTTGATGTGCTTGAAGATATATGTGAGCTCAGCGCAAGACTTGTCGTAAACCGTGTAAGTATGAAGCTCAAGCGTGACAAGATTATCAATATTATCGAAAAGATGAAAGGGGAAATTTAATATGAGAATTTACCCTGCTATTGACATTATTGGCGGAAAATGTGTGAGATTGGTAAAAGGTGATTATTCCCAAAAAACGACATATGCCGAAAATCCTGTTGATGTTGCGAAGAAATGGGAAAGCCTTGGCTGTGAATTTATCCATGTTGTAGATCTGGACGGCGCAAAGTCCGGTGATATGCCGAATTTTGAGCTGATTTCAAACATTGCATCTTCAGTATCTGTTCCGATTGAAGTGGGCGGCGGAATACGCGATATGAATTGTATCGACAAGTATTTAGGAGCCGGGATAGAGAGAGTTATTCTCGGAACTTCAGCACTCAGATGCCCCGAACTTGTCAACGAGGCTGTGGAAAAGTACGGAAGCAGAATAGCTGTCGGTATTGACGCAAAGGATGGAATGGTTGCGGTAAGCGGCTGGGAAGACGTAAGTAATGTTTCCGCACTTGATTTTGCTAAGCAAATGGAACAAATGGGCGTTAAATACATAATTTATACTGATATTGCTACTGATGGTATGCTTATGGGACCAAATATTTCGGCAATGAAGCAAATGATTGACCACGTAAATGTTGACATAATTGCCTCCGGCGGAGTCACAAGCTTAGACGACGTCGAGAAGCTTGCCGAAATCGGCGCCCACGGTGCAATAATAGGCAAAGCGCTGTACACAAACAATATTGACTTAAAAGAAGCGATTTTGAAAGGAAGATAATAATCATGGAATTTCTAAAAGACTTAAAATTTGACGAAAAAGGTTTAATACCTGCTGTTGCTCAGGATTCAGTCAGCGGCGAAGTTCTTATGCTCGCTTATATGAACGAGGAAAGTATAAGAGCTACGATAGAGACCGGACACGCTACATACTACAGCCGCAGCCGCAACGAGCTTTGGGAAAAAGGAGCAACAAGCGGCAACTATCAGGATGTCGTAAGTATGTATGTTGACTGCGACCAGGATGCAATTGTTGTTAAGGTCAGACAGACAGGTAATGCTTGTCATACCAATAATCACTCCTGCTTTTTCAGACAGATTGTTGACGGAAAGCTTGTTGAAATACCTACCGGAATTAGCGCAAAGCCGGGAATCTTATATGATGTATATAATGTAATAGTTGACCGCGTTAAAAATCCGAAAGAGGGTTCCTATACCAATTATCTTTTTGAAAAAGGTATAGACAAAATGCTCAAAAAAGTAGGAGAGGAAGCCTCTGAGGTTATTATTGCGTCGAAAAACTACGTTAAGTCAGAGGTTCAGTATGAGACTGCTGATTTATTGTATCACCTTTCAGTTGTTCTTGTGGAGCAAGGTCTTACTTGGGACGATATTTTTGTTGAGCTGCAAAAAAGATATAAATAATATATTTAATTTTAAACAAAGGAGGAAATGTAAAAATGGTTGGAATTGAACATGTTGGTATTTTTTCAAATGATACTGCCGCACTCAAAGATTGGTATATCGAAATGTTTGGTTGGAAGGTAGTATATGACAACGGCAAGGGAACGTTTTTCCTTAAAGCGGACGATGGGGGAATGATTGAGTTCTGCAAGACGGAAATCGACGGCGGAAAGCCTGATATGAAGGCTACAGGAATTCGTCATATCGCAATTTCTGTTTCGGATTTTGACGGTATGGTTAAGAAGCTCAAGGACGCTGGTGTAAAGGTTCTTGTTGACGCTGCTGTAAGCGCCAAAGGAATCGGAACAATGTTCTTTGAAGATCCGGACGGCAATGTTCTGCATTTAATTAACAGACCTTCACCGCTGTAATAATTTTTCAAAACATACATAGGGTTTATCGGTTTTCGCCTATAACGATTTCCGATAAACCTCTTTGTGAATTTTGAGAATATTATATAACGCAAGATTATTCATTTTTATATCAGTTAAAATATAGCTGGTTTAATTAATATAAAAATGAATACTTTAAAATGTGATTGTGATAAATGAAGTCTATAATTTGGGGAATTTGAAGTGCTGCTTGATAATATAACAAACGATAACGACTTAAAAAAATTGAATAATAATCAGCTTGAATTACTTGCGAGTGAAATCAGGTCTTTTTTGGTTCAGAGTATTTCCAAAACCGGCGGTCATCTTGCTTCCAACTTAGGGGTTGTGGAGTTAACTTTGGCTCTTCACAAAGTGTTTGATTTGAGCGAAAACGATTCCGTCATCTGGGACGTCGGGCATCAATGCTATACACATAAGATTTTAACAGGGCGAAAAGACAAGTTTTCAACCCTCAGAAAGATGGACGGTATAAGCGGTTTCCCAAAAACAGAGGAGGATGAATCCGATTCATTCAATACCGGTCACAGTTCAACGTCGGTATCTGCCGCAGCAGGAATTGCCAAGGGTAAGGAGCTGAGCGGAATAAACGGAAAGACTATTGCTGTTATCGGCGACGGCGCAATGACCGGCGGTATGGCTTTTGAAGCGCTTAATCATGCCGGACATAATACAAAGAATTTAATTGTTATATTAAACGACAATGATATGTCAATTTCAAAAAATGTCGGCGGAATGTCAAAGGCTCTTAAGCATCTCAGGAATGCCAACAAGTATTTAAAATTAAAAAACGATGTAAAGCTCGCACTGGATAATATCCCTGTTGTCGGTGTGCCAACAAAAAAGGGTTTATCCCGTGTAAAAAATGATATTAAAAAGATTGTAATCGAAAACGACAGCTTTTTTGAAGGTATCGGTTATAAATATATGGGTCCTGTTGACGGTCATAATTTTGAAGAATTGCTGACCGTTCTTAATCATACAAAAAAATTTGACAGACCTATATTTATACATATTTATACCAAAAAAGGCAAAGGTTATCCGCCTGCGGAAAAATTCCCGTGGCTCTTTCACGGAGTAGGCAGTTTTGACCCTAAGACCGGTAAGATACTGAAAAAGCAGCAAAATATAAGCTGGTCGGAGCACTTCGGTAATTGTATGCTGGAGCTTGGCAAACGCAGCGGCAAAGTTGTCGCTGTTACTGCGGCGATGCCGGACGGCACCGGTCTATATAAGTTTGCAGATATGTATCCAAACCGCTTCTTTGATGTTGGTATTGCCGAGCAGCATGCGGTTACATTTTCCGCCGGCTTGGCAAAGACAGGTTATATTCCTGTTTTTGCGGTTTACTCGACATTTTTACAGCGTGCATATGACCAAATACTGCATGATGTTGCTCTGCAAAATCTTCATGTTATATTTGCTGTTGACCGTTCGGGTCCTGTAGGTGAGGATGGAGAAACACATCAGGGTGTATATGACATTTCATATTTGTCTCATATACCAAACATGACTATATTATCACCCGCAATTGACAGCGACTTAAGCGCTATGCTTGAGTATGCTGTAAATCATATCTCCGGACCTGTTGCAATAAGATATCCCCGGGGAGCTGCGCTCAGCGCCGATGAGTTTAGTGGAGTTAATATAAAATTATTAAATGATGCTGATTGTCTGAAGTCAAGGGTAATTAAACCCGGAAATAATAAATGCGATGCAGCTATTATTTCTACAGGCGTTATGCTAAAAAATGCTGTTGGGGTATGTGATATTTTAAATTCAAGTGGAATTACCACGTGCCTTATTGACACAGTTGTTATTAAACCTATTGATATTAATATCATAAGACGTGAGTGTGACAATGCAAAAATTATTGTGACTATAGAAAACAACGTTGATACAGGCGGCTTTGGTCAGCAGCTTGAAGCTCTCCTTGGCAGAGATATTTTGAGATTTGCATACGCCGATGTTCCCGTTGTATCCGGAAGTATACCTGAAATCGAAAAGAAATACGGTATGGACTCAGAAAGCATTGCTGAAAGAATTAAAATAAAACTGCACGAAATTGAAGAAACAGATGAATGATACGAAAATAAGTTACAGAGTAATACAGGATAGTAATTGTTATGGCTAAACAAAGATTAGATAATTATTTGGTTGAAAACGGTTTTGTTGAAACGCGGAGCAAAGCTCAGTCATTAATCATGGCAGGCGAAGTATATATTGACAATCAAAAAGCGTCCAAAGCCGGTGAACAGATTAAGGGAACCGAAAAAATAGAAGTCAGAAGCAAAGGATTGAAATACGTCAGCCGCGGCGGTCTTAAACTTGAAAAAGCAATAAAGAAATTTCCTATATCACTCAGCGGAAAGATTTGTATGGATATCGGCGCGTCAACCGGAGGGTTTACGGATTGTATGCTTCAAAACGGAGCCGTAAAAGTTTATTCGATTGATGTTGGCTACGGTCAGCTTGCATGGAAGCTTCGCACTGACGAAAGGGTTGTAAACCTGGAACGAACCAATTTCAGGCATGTAACAAATGAGCAGGTTACAGATGCTATAGATTTCTTCTCGGTTGATGTATCTTTTATATCGCTTAAGCTTATTCTGCCGCCCGCTTTTGATTTACTAAAGGAAAACGGCAGCGCTGTCTGTTTGATTAAGCCGCAGTTTGAAGCAGGAAAAGAGAATGTCGGCAAAAAAGGAGTAGTCCGTGATATTAATATACACAAAGAAGTTATTTCAAACGTTCTGGAATTTACCAAAGAAACAGGCTTCAAGGTCAGAGGACTTGATTATTCACCGATAAAAGGTCCTGAAGGTAATATTGAATACCTTATGTATATTACCAAAAGCGGTGATAACGCTGACATAAATATAGATGAAGTGGTTGAAAAATCACATGACTCACTTTAAGCTTTAATAGCATGGAGATATTATGAAAAAAATAGCTGTTATACCAAATCCGATACGTGATGTTGATTTTTGTGAAACTAAAAAAATAATTAAATATTTAAGCAAATTTGACTGCTTTGTTTATTTCGAAAATGATTATGAGTCAGATCTTGACATGATCTGTCAAAAATATCTCGGCAATTACAAATTTATTGCACGAAAAGATTTGTTTTCTGCTGTTGACTTTTTGATAACACTCGGCGGAGACGGCACTATAATCGAAGTGGCTGTTGATGCGGCAAGGTACTCCATACCTATCATCGGAATAAACGTTGGAACGCTGGGATTTTTAACACAGACAGAGAAAGGCGACTATTCTGCAATACGCGATGTGTTAAACAATAACTATAGCATAACCGAATGTATGATGCTTGACATCGCTATACTTGACGAAAATAATGAAATAAAAGCAAAATCACTTGCACTGAATGATGTAATCATATCAGGTGATGAATATAAAATGGTCACTGTTTCAGCCAACGTAAACGGGACAAGCATGGGTCGGTATTCGGCGGACGGACTTATTGTTGCAAGCGCAATAGGCTCAACGGCGTATTCACTCTCGGCAGGAGGCGCTGTTATGCATCCTGAGGTTGACGCTATGATAATTACTCCTATATGTCCCCATACGCTTAAAGCAAGGAGCACCGTCATTCCCGGCGAAAGTGTGGTCGAAATATTCCAGGAACCGCCGTACAGAACAGAAGCGGTTGTCAGAGCTGACGGAAAGATAATATATAAGTTTTGCAGCTGCAAAGAGAGAGTTCAGATTAAACGTTCAAAGTACACTACACTTCTTGTGAAGCAAGAGAATACAAACTTTTTTGACGTTTTGAGAAATAAATTGTCAGATTAAATTTATGACTTATGCAGCCGATTGGCTATGAGGTGAGATAATGCTAAATGAATTACAGATTAAAAACGTTGCAATTATCGACAGTGTTGATATAGAGTTCGGCAAGGGATTCAATGTGCTTACGGGAGAAACGGGCGCAGGAAAATCTATATTAATCGACTCGATAAATATGGCTCTCGGCGGCAGAACCAGCAGAGATTTAGTCAGAAGCGGCTCGGATTATGCGTATGCGCAGGCTGTGTTTGATGTTAGTCCGAAGATACGCGAAAAACTTGAAGAGCTTGACATAGAAGCAGAAGATGATACTCTGATTATCAGTCGAAAGATTACTTCAGAGGGAAAAAGTACATGCAAGATTAACGGAATAACTGCACCTCTTGCCGTTGTCAGAGAAATAAGTGAGTTGTTATTGACAATACACGGTCAGCAGGATAACCGTTCGCTCTTGAAATCCTCTGCTCATAGGGAATTTGTGGACGATTACGCCAAAAATGCCGGTGTTCTTTCCAATTACAGAGCAAAATATGAAGTCTATACAAATTTGTGCGCACAATATGACGCTTTAAATAATGCAGAGTTTGATAAGGAACGGCGTTTGGAGCTGCTTCGCTACAGCAGTGATGAAATTGATAAGTCTAAACTCAAGACAGGCGAAGAGGAGGAGCTTGAGCAGCGTCGCGAGTTCCTTACAAATATAGAGAGTATTATGTCAAATGTAGGCGAGGCGTATTCCTCACTGTACGGAGATGAAATGACAAAATCGGCTTATGATTTGATTGAAAACGCTTCAAGATGTCTTGAAAGCGCTTCGGAATATGATGAAAATCTAAGTGGATATTATGAAACAATTTCATCTGCTTTAGCTGACATAGACGATGTAACACGTGAATTAAAATCATATCTTGACAGTGTTGATTACGAAGCTGGCGAACTTGATATGGTAGAGGGACGTCTGGTTTTGATTTCTGATTTAAAAAGAAAGTATAATTGCACAAGTATACATGAACTCGTTGAATACAGCGAGAAATGTAAAGCTGAAATTGAAAGTATCGAAAACCTTGACAGCAATTTGATTGAACTTAAACAAAAAATTGATGATGCAAAGTCAGAAATGGTTTCATCTGCCAAAAATCTTACGGAAAGCCGAGTAAATGCCGGAAAATCGCTCTCAGAAGCAATAATGCGGGAATTATCAGAACTTGACATGAGCAAGGTTGTATTTTCGGTAAATATCAAAGAATGTGAATACGGAAAATCAGGCTGTGATGACATTGAGTTCCTGATTTCAACAAATCCCGGAGAAGCCTTGAAACCGCTGAGCAAAATTGCTTCCGGCGGTGAAATGTCACGTATTATGCTTGCGATTAAATCAATATTATCTGAAAATGATATAGTAGACACAATGATATTTGATGAAATAGACACCGGTGTAAGCGGCCGTGCGGCTCAGAAGATTTCTGAAAAGATATGCAAGATTTCGCGTTCAAAGCAGGTTCTTTGCATAACGCATCTGGCTCAGATTGCCTCTATGGCAGACAGACAGTATTTAATCGAAAAAAATAGCAGTGATGAACATACCAGTACAAACGTTCGCCTGCTGACAAAAGAAGAACGAAAGAGCGAGCTTTCACGAATAATCGGCGGTGTGTCCGTGACTGAAACCACTCTGAAAGCAGCTAATGAGATGCTGGAACAAGCCGAGAGTTTAAAAGCCAAAGCATAAACTGATTTTTAAGCCGATTAATGTGTAAATCTGGATTAAAAAGTTAAGTTTGTGTTGGCATATTGACAATTTCATTTTAGTTTATTATAATAAATTTATTGCAGGAATTTAATTTGGAGATAAGTATATGGAACAAACCGGATATGTTATAGAATCTAAAAATGGTATTGCAAAAATAAGAGTAAACAGAGAATCCGCCTGCGGCGGAAATTGTGTCAGCTGCAGCGGATGCCCTGCAAACGCCATTATTGTAGAAGCTGAAGACAACATTGGACTTCGTAAAGGAGATATGATTACTCTTTATGAAGATTCACGCAAAGTTATTAAATATGCAATAATTGGTTATGGCTTTATGGCGCTTCTTTTGGTAATCGGTGCCTACATCGGATATATGATTACAAAACGTGATATTATGGCATTAATTTCAGCCGCAGTATTTTTACTTGTAGGATTCTTGATTGTAAAGCTGATTTTTAAAAACGTTGACAGTAAATTTATAATCAAGAATAAGGTTACGTCAGACTATGATATAAACGATATTAATTCAGAAAATGATTAGTATATGAGATTTGAAATATGGCTTTAAACAAAGATATAATAAAAAGAATTACTTGTGTCACGGGACACTTCGGAAGTGGGAAAACTGAATTTGCAATCAATTATGCTCTTGAGTTAAAAAAACTCAATCTTGATGTTTTAATAATTGATTTTGATATAGTCAATCCGTATTTCCGAACAAAGGATGCACAGAGCTTCCTTGAAGCAAATGGAATTGAAGTTATTTCACCCGAATTTGCGAATATGAATATTGAAAATCCGTCTCTGCCGCCTGAGGTATACAGCGCATTTGATGATAAGTCAAAATATGTTGTATTTGATGTTGGAGGTGACGAGGACGGCGCTACTGCGCTTGGCTTTTATCATAATTGTTTTAATCAAGAAGATTATGATATGTTTTTCGTATTAAACGAGAGGCGTTTGCTGACGCAGAACGTTGAGGATGCTGAGGTTATCTATCAAGAGATTAGACAGGCTTCAAGGCTTAATCCGACAGCGATTGTAAGCAATACACATCTGATGCAATTTACTGACTTGGAAGTTGTGGAGAAAGGGATTGAGCTTGCTGAGAACTTCTCAAAAAAAGTTAATCTGCCGATAGCTTATATCACAGTCTCAAAATCTGTTTATGAAGACATATCAGCTTCGTCAAAAATTAGCAAACAATACAATGATAAGTTATTTCCTATGGATCTGTTTGTAGGTCCCGGATTTAACAATTAATTTTATGAATAAGTCGAATTTTGAAAGAAGGGAAATTAAATGCCAAAAGTAAGTTTCAGGCTTGACAGATGCAAGGGTTGCGGTCTTTGCGTTTCTGTTTGTCCGAAGAAAATCGTAATTATGGATAACGAAACACTGAATGACAAGGGCTATCACCCGGCTGCCGTAAGCGACATGTCTCAGTGTATAGGATGTGCATTTTGTGCAACTATTTGTCCTGATTGTGTTATAACTATTGAAAAATAAGGAGTGGTATAAATGGGAAATAAGGTATTAATGAAGGGCAATGAAGCCCTTGCCGAAGCTGCTATGCGCTGCGGATGCAGGTATTTTTTCGGTTATCCGATTACACCGCAGACAGAGCTTGCAGCATATATGGCTAAGAAAATGCAAAAAAACGGCGGTACTTTTCTTCAGGCAGAGAGTGAAGTTGCCGCAATAAACATGGTTTACGGTGCTTCGGGCGCCGGAGCCCGCGTTATGACTTCGTCGTCAAGTCCGGGCATAAGCCTTAAACAAGAAGGTATATCATACATAGCCGGTGCTGATTTACCTTGTCTGATAGTCAATATAGTAAGAGGAGGCCCCGGTCTCGGCGGAATTCAGCCGGCGCAGTCTGACTATTTTCAGGCTACAAAAGGCGGAGGTCACGGCGACTATCATCTTTTGGTATTTGCGCCGTCATCGGTTCAGGAGCTTGCTGATTTGACCTCGCTCGCATTTGATAAGGCAGATGAATACAGAATGCCGGCAATGATAATGGGCGATGGTATGCTTGGACAAATGATGGAGCCCGTAGAATTTAAAGAATATATTGATTTGAAAGATTTGCCAGAAAAGCCGTGGGCTACAACCGGCACTCAAATGAAACGCAAAAAGAATATTATAAATTCTCTGTATCTGACGCCTGAAGAGCTCGAACATCTCTGTGTTCAACGGCAAAAGAGATATGACAAAATTATGGAAACAGAAGCTCTGTATGAAGAAATTCAGACCGAGGACGCCGACTTAATTATTGTGGCATACGGTACGATCGCTAGAATTGCGATGTCAGCAGTGGAAGAGGCAAGGAAAAGCGGACTTAAGGTGGGCTTAATCAGACCAATCACGCTTTGGCCGTTCCCTGCAAAGGTTTTTGAAAAACGTGCCGAAACCGCAAAAGCCTTCCTGAGTGTTGAGATGAGCATGGGTCAAATGGTGGAGGATGTCAGACTTTCGGTTAACGGCAGGAGACCGGTATACTTTTACGGAAGAACCGGCGGTATGATTCCCGAACAATCAGCAATTTTAGCTGAAGTAGAAAAATACATAAAGGAAAATGCGTAAATAGGAGATGAATAAATAAATGGAAAAAATATTTGACAGACCGCATTCACTCAGTGACGTAGTTCTTTCTTATTGTCCCGGTTGTACGCATGGTGTTGTTAACAGACTTATTGCCGAAGTCGTTGATGAAATGGGCTTAGAGGGAAAGACTATAGGTATAGCACCTGTGGGATGCAGTGTTACAGCTTATAACTTTTTTGAATTTGATATGCAGGAAGCAGCACACGGCAGAGCGCCCGCTGTTGCAACCGGAATAAAACGGGTTCATCCTGACAATCTTGTTTTTACATATCAGGGCGACGGTGACCTGGCGGCAATAGGTACTGCTGAAACAATACATTCTGCTGCACGCGCTGAAAACATTACAATTATTTTTATAAACAATACAATCTACGGAATGACCGGAGGACAAATGGCTCCGACTTCACTGGTTAATCAGGTTACACAGACAACACCGTACGGAAGAAAAGTTGAAAATCAAGGTTACCCTGTTCATGTTTCGGAAATGATAGCAACTATTAAAGGCGCATGCTATGTTGAAAGGGTTGCAGTTGATTCAATACCTAATATCAAAAAGACAAAAGCTGCAATCAGAAAAGCGTTCGAATGTCAGCTTGCGGGAAAAGGTTTTTCACTCGTTGAAGTATTATCAACTTGCCCAACAAACTGGGGAATGACACCGGTTGAAGCGCTTGAAAGAATTCGCACTGAAATGATGCCCGAATTCCCGCTTGGAGTATATAAAGACTGTATAGCCGAGGGAGGTGTCAGATAGTGTTTGAACAAATACTGATAGCAGGATTTGGCGGTCAAGGTGTATTGTTTGTCGGAAAGACTCTGGCATATCTTGGTATGGATACCGGCAAAAACCTATCCTGGCTTCCGTCATATGGTCCCGAAATGCGCGGCGGTACCTGTAACTGCAGTGTCATAATTTCAGATAACAAAATCGGTTCACCGGTTATAACAAATCCGGATACACTTATTGTTATGAACAAGCCTTCACTCGAAAAATTTGTGGATACAGTTAAGCCCGGCGGCTTAATTGTTATGGACAGTTCACTCATTGATACAAAAGTTCAGAGAGATGATGTGACTGTCAAATACATACCGGCAATGGAAATTGCCGAAAGACACGGCAATGCACAGCTTGGAAACATGGTTATGGCAGGCGCATATATAAAAGCTAAAGAACCAACGTTTTCTATAGACGCTTTATACGAAAGTGTAAAGTCGCATATTCCGCCTGCAAAAATGCAGCTTGCCGAAAAAAATATCGAATTAATTAAAGCGGGATACGAATATTAATAATGCTGATTTCTACAAATAATCTTAACAAGAGCTTTGGTGAAAATCAAATACTGCGAGATATAAATATGACCATAGAGGATAATACCCGCTATGGTCTTATTGGCGTTAACGGAGCCGGTAAGTCTACATTACTGAGTATCTTGATGGGTGAGCTTGATTATGACGGCGGTGATATATATAAAACATCTAATCTCAGTATTGGGTACTTAAAGCAAAATACCGGCCTTGATAGAAATTCTACTATTATTGAGGAAATGCGAAACGTATTCTCCGAGCTTCTTAAGATTGAGGATAGCCTGAGAATGCTTGAAGAAAAAATGCAGTCTGTGCTGGAACACAATTCTTCGGAATATAAAGGCCTGATGTCTGAGTATTCAAAAAAGCAGGCGTATTTTGAAAGCTGTGACGGATATAATATTGATGTCAGAATTAAAACTATATTAAACGGTATGGGCTTTCAGGATAAAGACTTAGATACCCAAATCAGCACGCTGTCAGGCGGTGAAAAGACCCGTCTTGCCATAGCGTCGCTGCTTCTGCAGGAGCCAAATCTGTTAATACTTGACGAGCCGACCAATCATCTTGATTTTAAAACTCTTAACTGGCTTGAAAACTATCTTGTGGAATCTTATAAGGGTTCTCTGCTTATCGTCAGTCATGACAGATATTTTCTTGACAAAACTGTTGATAATATGTTTGAGCTTCAGCATGGAAAACTCGAAAGCTATTCCGGCAATTACAGTAAGTATCTGGTTTTAAGAGAAGAAAGACGCGAACTTCAGCAGAAGCAATATGAAGCACAGCAGCTTGAAATAGCTCAGATGGAAACATATATCGAAAAGAATATTGCACGCGCGTCAACCTCTGCGAGCGCAAAGTCAAGAGTCAAAGCGCTTGAAAATATGGAAATAATCGAAAAACCTGACTCAGATATTAAACAGATCAAACTTAAGTTCGACATAATTAAAGAGCCTTATAAAGACGTATTGATTGTAGACAAGCTTGATGTTTCCGTAGGCGACGAGCTTATAACACTTTGCAGCAATATTAATCTTCATGTCAGACGCGGTGAAAAGATTGCGCTTATCGGTGACAACGGAATCGGAAAATCATCGTTTTTGAAAACTATTCAGGGCATTATCCCGCACAAAACCGGAACTGTGACTTGGGGCAAAAATACAAGCATCAGCTATTATGAGCAGGAAAACTTGAATCTGAATCCGGATAATCTTGCAATAGATGAGCTTTGGAACAGATTTCCGAGAATTCCGGAAGCAACAATCCGCAAGGTTCTCGGAAGTGTTCGTCTTACTAAGGATGATGTATATAAACCGGTAAAAGTTATAAGCGGCGGCGAACGCGCCAAACTTGCCTTTTGTATAATTATGCTTGAAAAATCAAATGTAATTCTATTTGACGAGCCTACTAACCATCTTGACTTGCCTTCAAAAGAGGTTCTTGAGCAAGCTCTGACAGATTATCAAGGTACCTTGATTTTTGTGACACATGACAGATATTTGCTGAACAAAGTTCCTGACAGAATCGCTGAAATGACAAAAGACGGTATAATAATGTATGACGGAAACTTTGAGTATTATAAGGAACGCAAAGAGTGGTTAAAAAATCAGAATAAAGCAAAAGAGGCTGATGCGAGTATAGAGAAAAAAATCGCTTCTAAATCATCAGGCGGTTATCGTTCAAAAGAACAGCGCAGGGCTGACGCCCAGCGTAAACAGAGAATTTCCGAGCTTGAAAAGCTCATAGCTGAAACTGAGGAAACGATCTCAAATTTAGAGAAGGAAATGGGGTCAGAGGAGGTATTTTCTGATTATCAGCTCATGACTGAAAAAACATCTCTCCTTGACGAAAATACAAATAATCTTGAGGCATATTACAGCGAATGGGAGGAACTTTCACTACAAAACAGCGAATAGCATAAAGTGATTTCTTTATGCTATTTTTTGTATTTTTATTGCAATTTTATTTCTTATTTTGCGGAGTATTCAAAGGGTTTTTTGAAACAGCGGCTCTGATTTCTTCATTGTTTATATGCGTATATATCTCGGTAGTGCTGAGCTGTTTATGTCCCAAAATTTCCTGCAAAATTCTTATATCTACGCCTGATTGATGCATAAGCGTTGCAGCAGTATGGCGCAGCTTGTGAGTTGTGTATTTATGTGAGTCCATGCCCAATTTCTTAACATATTTTTCGACAGTGTGCTGAACAGTACGTCTGCTGATACGGTTATTACGTTCGGACAGAAACAGCGCATTTTTGTCTTTATATTCCGGAGTCATTTTATTGCGTACCGGCATATAAGCCTCAATTGCATCAATACACGCCTGATTTAAGTATATGGTGCGTTCTTTATTACCCTTACCTACAACAACAAGTTTGTCGCCTTGTATATCGGTAATATTAATACTTACAAGCTCAGCAAGTCGCATACCGCAGTTTAAAAATAACGTTAATATACAATAGTCGCGTTCGTAATTCCGCTCATCAACAGCCTCAAGCAGATTAATGCTGTCCTCAAGAGTAAAGTGCTTAGGCAGTTGTTTTTCGATTTTAACAGTGTCTAAATCTATGGTAGGATTTTCGTCAATCAATTTGACTTTGCTGTGCAAATATTTAAAATATGATTTCAGAGCTGAAATTTTTCTGGCTCGTGTTCGTGCCTTATTACCCAAATTACGATTTAAAAAATTGGCGTATTCATAAAGTAGATTTAAATCAACTTTTTTAAGCATATCAATGTCAACGTTATCAATTTCAATTTTATTAAATTCAGTGTTCTCACCAACGAAACCAAATTTAAGATTCAGAAATCTGTAAAAGTTCCTGATATCATAAAAATACTCATCAACTGTTTTAGCAGACTTACCCTGAATACTTTCAAGATAAATCAGAAACGATTTAAGCGGTTCTGGCGCGTATTTAATATTATCCATTGATTGCTGCTCCTTATTTTTCGTGCTTGCTTCCTCTGCAACATTGCACAAAATTTTTATTTTGTGCAATAAGCTGTGTTTATCATTATATCTTCTTTTTTATTTCTTTTCCAGAGTTTTTATATTAAAAATATGTTACATAAAAATATTTTTGTAAAATTTATTGCGATTACAAAGATATTAAGTTATAATATTTATTTAGAAAATAAATTGTATCGGAGGTGTAACCGCACATGATTAAAATTGAAGGTACTGTTGAATCAGTTATATTTTATAATCAGGAAAACGGTTACGCCGTTTGTGACGTTTCCTGTGTCGGTGAACTTGTTACAATGATTGGTATAATGCCCAATATTGTCGAGGGCGAAAAAATAATTGCATCCGGCGAATGGGTTACTCACTTGGAATACGGAGACCAGTTTAAAGTTGAGTACATCGAACGCATAATGCCTTCAACCGAAAGTGAAATTGAAAAATATCTCGCCTCAGGTCTCTTCCCGTATATTGGTAAGACTACTGCCAAGCGTATTGTTGAGAAGTTTGGTGCAACGGCTCTGGACGTTATCGAAAATGAACACGAAAAGCTTTTGGAAATCAAAGGACTTACTCAATCAAAAGTTGACACCATTTATAAAGCGTTTGTGGAGCAAATCGGCGTAAGACAATTGGTATTGTTCTTTCAGAAGTTTGAAATGTCACCCTCTTCCGCTGTTAAAGTATACCAAATATTTGGTTCAGGGTCAATTCCGCTTATACATAATAATCCTTATATTCTGTCAGACAATGTTGACGGTATTACATTTGAAAAAGCTGACGAAATTGCTATGTCACTTGGGTTTGAAGCAAAATCTTTTGTTCGTCTCTCATCCGGAATCAAAAGTATCATGAAACAAATTTCGTTTCTGAGCGGTCATACATTTTTGCCGCGACCTACAGTAATAGCGCAAGCCTCCTCCGCTTTGTCCGTTGAAATCGGTCCCGTCGAGGATGCACTTTCTGAGCTCCTGCTTAAAGGTGAGCTTATTTCAGAAAATCACGGTGATTATGACGCAATTTATTTAAAGACATATTATGACGCCGAAAAGTATGTTGCCGAAAAGCTAATACATATGTCCGGTATTGTATTTGATTACGATATTGATAAGGTTGACCGCATTATAGAAGCTGTTGAGGAAAGTGAAGATATAGTTCTTGCTGAAAACCAGCGTGACGCGATACGTCGTGCATTTGAAACTGCCGCACTTGTAATTACAGGCGGTCCGGGAACCGGAAAGACAACTATTATAAACACTATAATCAGGGCTATGGAAGCTGAACGAAGAAAAGTAATGCTTGCGGCACCAACCGGCCGGGCTGCCAAAAGAATGAGCGAAGTATGTAACTGTGAGGCAAAAACTATACACAGACTGCTTGAAATTGTACCTGGTGATGATGAAGTCGGCAGCGCCTTTTCAAGAAATGCCGATAATCCTCTGGACTGTGATGTTTTGATTATAGATGAGATGTCTATGGTTGATATTATGCTTATGAAAAACCTTATTGAGGCATTGTCCTCCGGAACAAGGCTTATAATGGTCGGTGACAGTGATCAGCTTCCGTCAGTCGGCGCCGGAAACGTTCTTAAAGATATAATTGAAAGTGACAGTATCGAATGTATAAAGCTTGATGAGATTTTCAGACAGGCAAAAGAAAGTATGATTGTGGTAAACGCACATAAGATAAATAATGGTGAAGAACCGCTTCTTAACGACAGCGATAACGACTTCTTTTTTGTGCACAGAGACGATCCTATGCAGCTGCCAAACACTATTGCAGATTTATGCACAAGAAGACTGCCTGAATATTATGGGTTTGACAGTATATCACAAATACAGGTCTTGACTCCTACAAGGAAGTCTCTGATAGGTGTTCAGAACCTCAATACTATACTCCAGAGCTGCTTAAATCCTCCATCACCTGAAAAACCGGAACATATGACCCGAAGATGTATATTCAGAGCCGGAGATAAGGTTATGCAGACGAAGAATAATTACCAGATTGAGTGGAAGCGGGTAGGAACTGACGAAAAGGGTCTGGGAATATTTAACGGTGATGTCGGCTTCATAACAGAAATTGATAATCGCTCACAAAAACTAACCGTACTCTATGATGACAAAACTGTTATATACGATTTCCTATTGCTCGATGAAATTGAGCTTGCTTACGCAGTGACAGTACACAAAAGTCAGGGCAGCGAATTTGATGTTGTTATCATGCCAATGTTTGAAACTCATAGATTGTTAATGACAAGGAATTTGCTTTACACAGCTATAACTCGTGCAAAATCGTTGGTTGTTTTAGTTGGCAGCGAAAGCGTTATGGCACAGTATATAAACAATAATAATGTTCAAAGACGTTTTTCCGGTTTAAAAGACAAATTGCAAATATTGTAAAGCTTTAATCTTTACATAAAAACGGAGGTATTAAATGGAACAATACGCTGCTCCTTTACAGAATTTA
>CAJKEB010000003.1 GCA_905198865.1 uncultured Eubacteriales bacterium | reverse complement strand
TATGAATGTGTAATCATATTAAATCGTCTTCGACGAGGGGACTGCTCGCCTAACGCGCGGACTTCGTCCTCCTACCGATGCTCGCATTAAACCGCCTAATTGCGGTTTATTAATTTAGATTTTAAACCTTTTCTTAAAAGGTTTGTTCGCGATAAACTATAATCATCACAAATCAAACTGCTCTTATAATTTTGGCAATATACAGCCAATTACTCAAACAGTTAATAATTAATTAAAACAAAACGGCATAGCTTGGAATAGTACCAAGCTATGCCGTTTTAAACTTAAAACTAATCAACAACTGTATTGTCCCAGATGGCTTTTATCTTGCTCTTTGTTGCGCCGAAATTTTCTTCGCTGTTTGTTTCAAGTATACAGTTGATAACCGGACTGTACTTCTTTGCATACTTGAACAGATACGCAAAATCAAAGACTCCGTCGCCCGCAAGACGTCCTTCCTTCACACCGTCGATAACCTCATAATCCTTAAAGTGCAGAATTCCTATTCTGTCGCCGTACAGGCTGTATACCTCGTCTACTATTTTATGCTGTTCTTCTTTGTCGTTTATATCCGAGATATTGACCGGGTCATAGATTATCGTTACATTCGGCGAATTAATTTCGTCCAGGAAACGCTTTGTCATTTTCGGGTTAAACATACTATGCTTTGTAACGGTTTCAACGCCGACAATGCTGCCGAGCTTTTCGGCGCAGTCAACTATTTCACGCATAGAACGCAGAAATCTCTGATAATTCTCCTCTGTATGAGTTTCTTCTTTTGTGTTATAAAATCCCGTTTCAGTTCCCACCATGTCACAGCCGAGATATTTCGCAAACTTAAGGTGCGCCTTAAACCACTCTATCTCCTCTCTTCTTTTGCTTTCGTCAGGGTTAACCGGATTAATGTAGCAGCCCAGAACAGAAACTCGAATACCATGCTCATCAAGCGTTTTCTTGATATATCTTCCGAGTTCGGGAGTCAAAACACTGTTTCTCCATTTAACGTCCTTAAACGACTTCTTGAGCGCAAGCTGAACATGCTCTGCTCCGACACCTTCAAGGATTTCGGCGAGAGATTCTATATCCGTTGCCTTTGTATCGTGACCGCGCATTCCAAAACTAAGCTTGTTAAACATTTTTACACTCTCCTGTTTTATAATATTTTTATAACTTGTAATGATAACTGCCTCATATGCCGGCAGTAAACAGATATTTTGCTCATTATAACATTTTTTGCGCTTTGTTTCAATATTTTTATTGTTAAATTTTTCAACATAATATAAAATATCTTAAATATATTTATAGCAATACAATTACTCGGAGGTTTTGAAAATTGGATAAGCAAAAACTATTGGACACCGCCATAAAAATGGCCGACACACTAATGAATGACAGGCTGCCTATTATCAGTGAAAAGTGGCAGTATGACTGCGGTCTCGCTCTGCTTGGAATCGGCGCTGTTTACAAAACTACCGGCGATGAAAAATATTTTGATTATATCAAGAAAAGCATGGATTATTTTATAAACGATGACGGCAGTATCAATAAATATGACCAGTCGCTTTATAACATTGACCATATCAATAACGGAAAGAACTGCTTCTGGCTGTACAACGAAACCGGTGAGGAGAAATATATAAAAGCTGTGGAAATTCTCAAAAAACAGCTCAGCGGTCAGCCGCGCACCAAATCCGGCGCATACTTCCATAAGCTGATTTATCCAAATCAAATTTGGCTCGACGGTCTGTACATGGGCGAGCCGTTCAGCGCTCAATATGCAAAAGAATGCGGTCATCCGGAAAACTTTGATGATGTAGTAAATCAGTTCGTAATTGCCGAAAGGTCTACATATGAGCCGAGATGCGGACTGTACGCACACGCCTGCGACGAATCACGCGAGGCGTTCTGGGCTGATAAGACTACCGGGCGTTCGAAGAATGTCTGGGGACGTGCCTGCGGCTGGTTCTGCATGGCTATCCTTGACTCGCTCGACTTTATCCCCGAAAGCCATCTGGGGCATAAGATCTTGATTGATATATTCAATAAGGCCATCTCAAACATCGTCAAGTATCAGGATGAGAGCGGCGTATGGTATCAAGTTCTCGACAACAGACGGTCTGATAATTACAAAGAAGCCACCTGCTCCTGTATGTTTGCTTATTCACTGAACAAAGCAATACGTTTGGGATATATTGATGAGAAAAAATATAAGCCGTATCTTGAAAAGGCAGTAGACGGAATATTTAACGAGTTCATACGCACGGACGGAGATAAGGTTTACCTCACAAACTGCTGCGCGGTTGCTGGTCTCGGTCCCGAATCAAATCCGGTTCGCGACGGTTCGCTTGACTATTATTTCAATGAAATTATTATTGAAAATGATACAAAGGGCGTAGGTCCGTTCTTAATCCTTGCCGCAAACTATATTTATTAAGTTATCAATATAAAAAGGCTCCGACCACTCACAGAGGGCGAAGCCTTTTTTATATAATTTATATATTATTAGATTTTCTCAATTTCTTCTGTATTATTTACACTCATATGCTTTACTCTGTCCCTCACCTCGGCTTTTTTTGCATCGTTGAACCTGTCAATTGTTCCCGCGAGATAACCCGTTACACGTCTGATACGCTCAACGCCGACAAACTCGCCGTCCTCGGTTTTCTCAAGTGTATTCCTTCCGCACTTAGGACAAGTGTCGTTTATTATACCGGTATAGCCGCAGACAGGGTCGCGGTCAACCGGATGGTTGATGCTGCCGTAACCTATTCCGCTTTCCTTCATATAGCGTATTACGCTTTCAAAAGCATCGAGATTGGTTGTGGGGTCGCCGTCAAGCTCAATATACGAAATATGACCGCCGTTTGTATATGCGTGATACGGCGCTTCAAGTTTGATTTTGTCATATGCGCTTATCGGATAGTAAACCGGGATATGGAATGAGTTGGTATAATACTCTCTGTCAGTTACGCCCTCAATCACACCATACTTCTTCTTGTCAATATTGACAAACCTGCCCGACAATCCTTCAGCAGGCGTTGCAATAAGCGAGAAGTTCATGCCGTACTTTTCGGTAGCCTCGTCCATTCTCTTGCGCATATGTGCAACAATCTCAATACCAAGGTTCTGTGACTTCTGCGACTCGCCGTGATGCTTGCCGGTCAGAGCCTTTAAGCACTCAGCAAGACCGATAAATCCGGCTGTGAGCGTTCCGTGCTTCAGCACCTCTCCGACAGTATCGCCGGGTTTTAGCTTATCAGAATCAATCCAGATGCCCTGACCCATAAGAAATGGATAATTCTTAACAGTCTTTGCCGCCTGAACCTTATATCTCGAAAGAAGCTGAGCAATGACCAAGTCAATCTTTCTGTCAAGCTCGTCAAAGAACCAATCAATGTTTCCGTTTGCATTGATTGCAATCCTTGGCAAATTAATCGAAGTGAAGCTCAAATTGCCTCTGCCGTAGGTAATCTCACGTTCCTTATCGTAATAATTGCCTACAACTCTTGTTCTGCAGCCCATGTATGTTGCCTCAGTCTCAGGGTGACCCTCCTTATAATACTGAAGGTTAAACGGAGCATCAAGAAAGCTGAAATTGGGGAACAGTCTCTTTGCCGAAACACGGCAGGCTAACTTGAACAAGTCATAATTCTTATCCTCTTTATTATAATTAATCCCCTCTTTAACTTTGAAGATATGTATTGGGAAAATCGGTGTCTCGCCGTTTCCGAGTCCTTCCTCCTCTGCAAGCAGGAGATTTTTCATTACCATTCTGCCCTCATCAGAAGTATCCGTTCCATAGTTAAGTGAGCTGAACGGAATCTGCGCTCCGGCTCTTGAATGCATCGTGTTCAGATTATGTATAAGTGCTTCCATCGCCTGATACGTTGCTCTGTCGGTCTGCTTTTCGGAATTCTTCACAATATGTCTGACTGCACGGTCAGCCTCTTCCTCTGACATTCTTTCCTTTAGCTTATTCTTCAGAAGCTCTGCGTACTCTTTGGAGTTTGAAAGCTTCGGCTCAATATTGTTTTCGGTATTAATCTCGTTTAATATCGTCTTAGCATCATCTGCCGCAGTATCGTCGTCGCTAATCATTGCAAGCGCTGCTGCAAGATTGGCAGCATACTTCTTCTTGTACGTCTTTGCAACACCCGGAGCCATACAGTAATCAAAATTAGGCACACTCTGACCGCCGTGCTGGTCGTTTTGGTTTGACTGTATCGCAATACACGCAAGAGCTGAATAACTCGCAATATCATTCGGCTCACGCAGGAAACCGTGACCGGTTGAAAATCCGCCTTTAAACAGCTTAAGCAAGTCAATCTGGCAACAGGTGGTAGTAAGCGTCAGAAAATCCAGGTCGTGAATGTGTATATCTCCGTTTTTATGCGCTTCGGCATGTACAGGGTCAAGAATAAACATATCATAAAAACGTTTTGCGCCCTCACTTCCGTATCTGAGCATGGTTCCCATAGCGGTATCGCCGTCTATATTTGCGTTTTCGCGTTTGACATTATTATCCTTTGCCGACTTAAACGTCAAGTCCTCATACACCTTCATGAGCTTTGTATTCATCTCTCTGACGCGGCTGCGCTTTGCCCTGTACAGGATATATTCCTTAGCCGTCCTTGTATGTCCGCTGTCAACCAAGATCTTTTCAACAGCGTCCTGGAGCTGTTCAACGCCCGGCTTTTCAATACCGAGAGTGTTCTCAACATATTCAACAACCCTGTCGGCAAGCTCATCAGCCATTGTTCTGTCACTGCCCCCGATGGCTTTTGCAGCTTTATATATGGCGTCCGAAATCTTTTCAACGTCAAAGTCCGCTTCTCTTCCGTCCCTTTTAATAATAGTTTTTATCATTTTTCTCCTCCGTTTATGCAGATACTATATGTTGTGGTCATTCAGTAAAAATTGACATAGATATAGTTTACCACTAATTTTAGAGCTGTCAAGCGCAAAAGTAAAATTGAAACATATATGTAACATTTCAAAGTATGAGCTGAGCAAAACAAAAAAATACGTGACAAGAAAATATGTTTATGTTATAATATAATTTATTGTACTACGAATTTGATTATACGGAGAGAGTTTTATGATACTAAAGAGTATTGAGATGCAGGGATTTAAGTCGTTTGCCGACAAAATATATCTGGATTTTAATTCGGGAATAACGGCTATTGTCGGGCCAAACGGCTCCGGCAAGAGTAATATTTCCGACGCAATCCGCTGGGTTATGGGCGAGCAGAGCGTCAAATCGCTGCGCGGAAGCAAAATGGAGGACGTTATCTTTGCCGGAACAGCCAAAAGAAAGGCGCTTGGCTTTGCAGAGGTTACTCTGTGCCTTGACAACAGCAGTCATTATTTTGATATTGACTTTCCGGAGGTTCTTGTTACCCGCCGCATATACAGAAGCGGTGAAAGCGAATACTATATAAACAAAACTCTCTGCCGTCTTAAAGACGTTCATGAGCTGTTTATGGATACCGGTCTCGGCCGTGACGGATATTCCATAATCGGACAGGGACAGATTGATAATATACTTAGCACAAAGTCAGAGGACAGACGGCAGATATTTGAAGAAGCCTCGGGTATATCTAAATATAAATACCGTAAAAACGAGGCGGAGAAAAAGCTTAATCAGACGACAGAAAATCTCACCCGTGTCGAAGATATTCTCGGCGAGCTTGAAACTCAGGTAGAACCTCTTAAACGCCAGTCGGAAAAGGCAAAAAAGTATTTGGTTCTTCAATCAGAGATGAAGGAGCTTGAAATAGGTGTTTCAATAATAAATATTGATAAAAAGCGCGAAGGTCTTGGTAAGCTGAAAAGCGATATTGACATATATTCAAATCAAATCGAATCCCTCCAGCAGGAAATTGAGAAGAATGACGCAAAAGTCTCCTCAATGTACAGCGAGGCAGAAAATATAGATAAGAACATTGAAGAGCTTCGCAGCAGAGACAGAGAACTCACCGAAACCATTCACGAGCTCACCAATAATATCAACCTTATCGGCAGCAACATTAACCACGCTAATTCAACTATTGAGCGGCTTCAGTCCGAGGTTACAAGCAGTGATAAACGTTCGGAGGAACTTGATACTGAATCTAAAAAACTGTCAAGCAGCCTGGCGTCACTGAATTTGCAGAACGAGGCTCTTAGCTTAAGCTCAAAGGATATAAGTGAAACAGCAAAGAAGCTCGGTCTTGATGTGTCTGACAAGAGCCGTGAAATTGAAGCAATACGCACGGAGATAATTAATAAGAAGTCGGATTCCGTAAATGCAAAAAACGCAGTCGATAACTTTAATATCTTAAAAGATAGCTTTATATCAAGACAAAACATTATTGAGTCGGATTTGAACGCAAAGGATTCGGATATAAACTTGCTTCGCGAAAAGCTGACAACTCTTGACGGCGATATCAGTAAAAAGAATAAAGAAATTGAAAATCTTAAAGCTGAAATAAACAGACTTGAAGAACAATACGGCAAAAAGACCGGCGAAATTCAGGCAATGATTGCCGCAAAGAACAAAAGCAATATCACGCTCGGTCAGATAACCTCCAGAAAGAAAACGCTTTCGGATATGGAAAGAGATCTGGAGGGCTATAGCTACGGCGTAAAAAACGTTATGAAAGCCAAAAGGCAGAACAGTCTGAAGGGCGTGAACATTCACGGACCGCTGTCACAGCTGATTAAAGTTGACAGCAAATATGTTACTGCGATTGAGACAGCTCTCGGAAATACAGCGCAAAACATCGTCACGGGCACAGCCGAAGACGCGAAAGCCGCTATAAATTACTTAAAGAAAAACAACTTAGGCAGGGCTACGTTTTTGCCTATTTCAAACATTAAGCCTAAGAATTTCAATAATTCCGTGGCTAAATCCTGCACAGGCTATATAGGAACAGCCGATTCGCTTGTACGCTGTGACGAAATATATCAGGATATAATCAGCAGCGCTTTGTCCACAACTGTTGTCGCAGACAATATCGACAATGCGGTTAGCATGGGAAAGAAATGTTCGCACAAATTCAGAATTGTCACTCTCGGCGGCGATGTTATTCAAGCCGGAGGCGCAATGACCGGCGGCAGCGTTGCCAAGTCCATAGGCTCACTTTCACGTGTAAACGAGATTGAAAACCTCGATAAGCAAATTAAAGAAATTGAAGAAGATCTTTGTGAATATAATGCTAAAATACAAAAGCTGAGCGCTGAAACCACAGAACTGATGAACAGTATTAAAAGCAATAATCAGATACTTTCAACTCACAATGATGAGTACATCAGAATGTGTTCCGAAAAGTCGCATACACATGAGATTATTGAATCAGCCGGAAGCGACAGAGAGCAGCTGACCGCAGAGCTTAAAGAGATAAAGCAAAGGCTCGAGAGTATTGACAAAGATATTAAAGCCAAAAACGCAAGTGCGGCTGAGCTTGAAGCCGAAATTCAAAAGCTTGAAGAAAAAGCCGAAAGCGAGCAGAGAATTTTTGCTGAACTCTCCGGCAAAAACGAAGAAATGACAAGCACTCTGCTTGACCTTAACATAAGAAAGAATTCAATTTTAAAGGATATAGAACAGACAAACGAAAATATCCGGAGAGTGAACGAGGAAAAAACTCAGCTCATAAGCCGGACGCAGGATAAATTAAACGAGATTGAGGAATTAAAAAAGTATATTACAAAATCCGAAGCAGAAAGAGCAGGCAGCAAAGATAGTGTTGATATAGCCAAGGAAAAAACAGCAGCTGCTAAAGCAGAGCTTGACAATTTAATAAAACAACGACAGGAAACAGAAAATAAAATCAAAGCGCAGCAGCAGTCTGTGAAAGGCGTTCAGGAAAACATGTTCAAGCTGTCCGGTCTTCACGCAAAGGCTCAGTCAAAATACGAGAACGTTGAAGCGGAGCTTGAGTCGATAATCAATCATTTGTGGGAGGAATATGAGCTTACATACAGTGAAATTGCTCAGACAAGAGATTTAAGTGATTTTGACTACTCTGGCAGCACAAAACGCATTGCCGAGCTCCGCAAGGAAATCAAAGGTCTGGGAAATATCAATATTGACTCAATCGAAGAATACAAAAACGTCAAAGAACGAGTTGACTTCCTCAGGGAACAGACGGCTGATCTTGAAAAGTCAAAAAAAGAGCTTATTAAGATTATTGATGAAATGCTTGAAATCATGAAATCGAGATTCAGCGAGCAATTCAAAATAATCAATGAGAACTTCAGCCAGGTATTTTCTGAACTGTTCGGCGGCGGTCATGCAAGGCTCAGTCTTATTGACCCCGACAATGTGCTTGAAAGCGGTATAGAAATTGAGGCACAGCCGCCCGGCAAAAAGCTTCAGAGCCTCACTCTTCTCTCCGGCGGGGAACGTGCATTTACGGCAATCGCTCTGCTGTTTGCTATACTCAACGTAAGACCGACGCCGTTTTGTATTCTTGACGAAATCGAGGCGGCGCTTGACGACGTAAACGTTTACCGCTATGCTGAGTACCTTAAGCAATACAGCGAAAAAACTCAATTTATAGTGGTAACTCACAGACGCGGCACAATGGAAGCCGCAAATATCTTATACGGCGTCACCATGCAGGAAAAAGGCGTATCAAAATTATTAACATTAAATATAGACGAGGTGCAGGAATAATGGGACTTTTTGACAAATTAAAGCAAAGTCTTTCAAAGACAAAAGAATCAATAAACGAAAAATTTAATACAGTAATCAAAACATTCAAGAAGATAGACGATGACTTGTTTGACGAACTTGAAGAAATTCTGATTATGTCAGATCTCGGTGTCAACACATCAATGGATATAATCGAAAAGCTGCGCAGCGCCGCTCAGGAAAAGACGCTTCGTGACAGTTATGAATTAAAGGGCGAGCTTAATCAAATTATGACCGATATACTGTCAGAGGGAAACAATGAGGTTGAGCTCGGCGGTACACCTGCCGTCATTATGGTTATAGGCGTTAACGGCGTCGGCAAAACTACTTCTATCGGTAAAATTGCAAACATGTATAAAAGCCAGGGCAAATCAGTTCTGATCGCGGCAGCGGACACTTTTCGTGCCGCAGCTATTGAGCAGCTTGAAGTCTGGGCTGACCGTGCCGGTGTAGATATAATCAAGCAGCAAGAGGGCTCAGATCCTGCGGCAGTAATATTTGACGCTGTAAACGCCGCCAAGTCAAGAGGTATTGATGTGCTTCTCTGCGATACTGCCGGCAGACTTCATAACAAGAAAAACCTTATGGCGGAGCTTAAAAAGATTTACAAAATTCTCGAAAGAGAGCTTCCGGATTCGAGCAAGGAGGTCTTGCTTGTGCTTGACGCAACAACCGGACAAAATGCCGTACAGCAAGCCGCACAGTTCAAGGAGGCGGCCGACATCACCGGAATTATACTCACTAAGCTTGACGGAACTGCCAAGGGCGGAATTGTTCTGGCGATTAAGAACGAATATGATATTCCCGTTAAGTTCATCGGCGTCGGCGAAGGCGTAGACGATATCCAGCCGTTTGACGCAAAAGAATTCGTCAATGCAATAATCGACCCGGAAGATGAAAAACCCCTTGAGGATTAGCCGTATCAAGGATTAAATTCGCCATAAATATAAAGATTTTACGACATAAATTGGGCAAATTTATCAAAATTATTAAATTTTAAAAAAACACTTGCAATGGATTTGCTTTTATGTTATTATAACGTAGTTAAATTACGGATAGTCCTCTGCCGCTATATTGCTCGGGCATGAATATCTAAGGAAAGAAAGGATGTAAAAATGGATATTTTACAACAGATTACACAAGAGCAAATCAGAACAGACTTACCTAAGCTTGAGATTGGTGATACCGCCCGTATCTATGTTAAGGTAAAGGAAGGTAACAGAGAAAGAGTACAGATGTTCGAAGGTACCGTTATCAAGAAGAATCATGGCGGTATTCAGGAGACATTTACCGTAAGACGTATTTCATACGGCGTTGGAGTTGAGAGAACATTCCCTGTGAACTCTCCGAAGATTGAGCGTATTGAAGTTGTAAGACACGGTAAAGTTAGACGTGCTAAGCTTTACTATCTCCGCGACAGAGTCGGTAAGGCTGCTAAAGTTAAGGAAAGACTTAAATAATATTCCGAATTCTAAGTGGTGGTTATTTATAATCACCACTCTTTAGCATTTCAAAACATTTAGGGGATGTAAAAATGAACGAGAAGACTAACAGACCCGACAGAAAGAGCCGGCAAAGCAGCAATGATCTCGACAAAATTTTAAACGAAAGTACAAACTCAATTTTTGAGGGAACACGCAGCGTTGCAAAATCCTCTTCCTCTTCGGGCAATCCAATAATTGATAAAGCAAAAAGCGAAATTAACGCACAGGCTGATTCAATGCTTCGTGAAATTGAAGAAAGACGTCAAAGACGAGCAGCAAGGCAACGCGAGCTTGAGCAGCAGGTTCAGGCCGAGGCTGAAGCTAAAGCGCGCCGCATGGCAAGAATTAAGGCTCAGGAAGAGCTTGATTCAAAGCTCAGACAGGCTTCTATGAACAACGGAGGTTCAAGACCATCTGAAGCAGCAGGTTCAAGACCGGTTCCGTCGGTTTCGACTTCCGATATTAAGTTCAGCAATGCTTCACACAATTCACAGGATATACTTGAACAGTTTTCAAGTACACCGTCAAAGAGTGAAGCTCCGCAGCCGAGAAGAAGTGCTTCTCAACAGAAACAGTCCGTACAAAGTCCAAGGCCGAGACAGAGACGGTCTGTTCAGTCCGGAGAAACACAGGTTATGCCTAAAATTTCCGAATCAAAGATTCATGCTCAAAGAAGCACGCAGTCAAGAACACCAAACGGTTCAGCAAGGTCAAGAGAGGCTCAGAGAGCTCATGCTTCCGAGCAGGAAAGCGCATTTAAGCGCAATTCGGCACAAGGTGTCAGACCGAGGACTACTTCCGCTTCAAAATCCGGTTCCGGACAAAGGGCGGTAAATTCATCGTTGCAGCGCAATGCTTCAAGAACTGTCAATAAAAAAGCAGTTAATTCAAAACCAAAGGAAGTTAATGTTATGAAAGAAATCAGAGAATGGGTTATAGCTATTGCTATAGCGGTTGTAGTGTCACTGCTTATCAGAAACTTTGTATTTACACTTGTTAAGGTTCAGGGTGAATCAATGCAGCCAACTTTGCAAAACGGAGACAGGCTGTATGTAAACAGATTTTTCTATTCACCTCAGAAGGGAGACGTTGTTATCTTCCGTCCCGCTTCGGATCCTGACAGACCATACATCAAGAGAGTAATCGCCACTGAGGGCGACACTGTATTCATTGATTTTCAGACCGGTGATGTCTATGTTAACGGTAATATAATCGATGAGCCTTATATCAAGGACAAGACAACAAGATCCGGCGAATACATCAACAATCTGATTGCAAACGGACAATACAGCAAGGATAATCCTATTGTAATTGAAAAGGGTAAGATTTTTGTTATGGGTGATAACCGCAATAACAGCAAGGACAGCCGTGTACTCGGTCAAATACCCAAGGACGAGCTTATCGGCGGCGCGGTATTCAGGTTCTGGCCTTTAAGCAACTTCGGTTCGGTATCGTATGATGTTTCATATCTGATTGAAGATGAGAATATGAATTTCAGAATCGCCGCATAATACATGACAGTATCGGTATTGCAGGAATGCAATACCGATTATTTTTAGGGAGTTAAATAATTTGCAATCAAAAATTCAGAAAGGACAAAATATATATAATGGATAATATAAACAACAGATACCAGCTTCAATGGTTCCCGGGACATATGGCAAAAACAAGGCGTATGATTCAGGATAATCTGAAACTCGTTGAGCTTGTAATTGAACTCGTTGACGCAAGACTTCCTCTGTCATCAAGAAATCCGGACGTTGATAAAATCATATCACGTAAGCCGAGAATTGTTGTGCTTAACAAAGCCGACATCGCTGACAGTAATGCAACTTCAAAATGGCTGAATTATTTCAAAAATAACGGCATAACCGCAATTGCCGCCGACAGTCAGTCAGGAAAAGGCTTAAAGAATTCTCTTGACAAAGCGATAAACATTGTACTTGCCGATAAGTTCAAACGTGACGAAGCACGCGGAATCCAAAGACATGCTGTCAAAATGATGGTAATAGGCATACCAAATGTCGGCAAGTCATCATTTATAAACAGACTCTCCGGAAGAGCGGCAGCAAAGACAGGCGACAGACCCGGCATCACACAGACAAAACAGTGGATCAGAATAGCCGGCAAGTATGAGCTGCTGGACACTCCCGGCATACTCTGGCCAAAGTTTGAAAGTGAAGACGTGGGCAGAAAAATTGCGTTTACCGGCGGTATAAAAGATGAAATATTAGACGTCGAGGACCTTGCCTATGAGCTGCTCGGTCTGCTTAAGGAAAACTATACAGATGAAATAATTGCTGGATACAAGTTAAACGATGACGCACGGGAATTAAATAAATATGAGCTTTTAGAGGCAATCGGCAGAAAACGCGGCTGCGTTATCTCAGGCGGCGAGATTGACACCTTCAGAGCTGCAAACATTGTCTTAAACGACTTCCGCAGCGCCTCAATCGGCAGAATAACTCTGGAACTGCCGTAAAGTCAGATTAAAGAAATGTGGGGTATTTTTTATGACAAAAGCTAATAATAAAGAAAACATTGATATGCTGAAATATGAAAAAGATTTAATCTCAGACGGTTATGAATTTATCTGCGGTATTGACGAGGCCGGCAGGGGACCTATTGCAGGTCCCGTCTGCGCAGCGGCGGTGATTCTGCCAAACGGCCTTATAATCGACGGAGTTAATGACTCGAAAAAACTGTCCGAAAAGAAGCGTGAAAAGCTGTATGATGATATAATAGACGCAGCTTTGGCATACTCTGTTCAATTTATATTTCAGGACAAAATCGATGAAATAAATATTCGTCAGGCAACTCATCTGGCAATGCAGAACGCAGTAAACGACCTTGCAGTCAAGCCTGATATTTTAATTGTAGACGGCAATGACAATATTGACTTTGACGATGTAAATAGCCTGTACATAAAAAAGGGCGACGCAAATTCACAGACTATTGCTGCAGCCTCAATACTTGCAAAGGTAACAAGAGACAGATATATGGTGAGCCTTGCAAAAGAATATCCCGAATACGGTCTTGACGCGCACAAGGGTTACGGTACCAAAAAACATATTGAGGCTATCAGGAAATTCGGCGTTCAGCCTATTCACAGAAAGACCTTTATGACCGATAAAGTACTCGGAATTAACAAATAATATAAGCTCGGAAGTGTAAAAATGGGTGTAAGCAAAAAATCCACAGGCAAATTCGGTGAAAACGAAGCCACAAAGTATTTAATAAACAAAAACTATGAAATAATAGCGCAAAATTATTACGGAACGCACGGTGAGCTTGACATAATAGCTCTTGATTTAAAAAACGATACTCTTGTATTTGCCGAAGTCAAAACACGAAGCGGCAAGCAGTTCGGGCTTGCGGCAGAGAGTATCGGCAAAACAAAGCTAAAAAGTCTGGTGCGTACCGCAAGGCAGTTTCTGCTCGAAAATCCATATGAATATCAAATACGATTTGACGTTGTTGAAGTGTACTATAAGAACGACAGTGACGGTAATCCTGTCACTGCCGAGATAAATCATATAGAAAACGCTTTCTTTGATTTGAGCGGATTATAGCGCCGCGCTCAGCGTTGTTTTAAATACTCAAAAACGCACAAATATTTTAAATGTGAGAAATTTCAATGTTTTTTACAAAAAATTTGTGAAATATGTCATTGCATTTTACAATGCTATATATTAAAATAGTTATTATAAGAATACAGCGGAGGTAGATTATGTCATTATTTATTTCAGAAAAAGCTAAAAATGTTAGTCCGTCACCTACACTTGCAATTGACTCCAAGTTTAAGAAGATGAAAAACGACGGTATACCCGTTGTCGGATTCGGTGCCGGCGAACCTGATTTTAACACACCTGAAAATGTCAAAAATGCCGGTATTCAGGCAATTAATGAGAATTTTACACGTTATACTCCTGCGTCGGGAACACTTGACTTAAAGCAGGCAATCTGCGATAAAATCAAGCGTGACACGGGAATTGAATATACTACTGCAAATATTGTGGTCAGTAACGGCGGCAAGCACTCGCTGACAAACACCTTTATGTGCATCTGCGACCCCGGCGACGAGGTTATTATCCCTGCTCCCTATTGGGTCAGCTATCCTGAGATGGTCAAACTTGCCGGCGGTGTTCCTGTTTATATTAACACTACCGAAGAAAATGAGTTCAAATTCACAATTGATCAGCTCAAGGCTGCCATAACCCCAAAGACAAGAGCATTGGTTCTTAACACCCCCAGCAACCCGACAGGTATGGTTTACACAAGACAACAGCTTGAGGAAATAGCTGAAGTTTGCGTTGAGAATAATATTTACGTCATTTTTGATGAAATTTATGAGAAGCTCGTGTATGAAGGTGAGCATGTAAATATCGCAACACTCGGCGACAAAATAAAAGACCTGACAATTATTGTGAACGGTATGGCAAAGGCTTACTGCATGACAGGCTGGAGAATCGGATATATTGCCGCAAACTCACAGATTGCAAAAGCTGCTTCAAGTCTCCAGAGCCACTCCACATCAAATCCTTGCTCAATCGCACAGTTTGCTTCTGTTGAAGCATTAAACGGCGACCAGAGCATTATTGACGACATGAAGAAGGAATACAAATCACGCCGTGACTATATGGTAAAGCGTATTAACTCAATCGACGGTCTCAGCTGTCTTAATCCGCACGGCGCTTTTTATATCTTTATGAACGTTAAAGAAGTTCTTGGCAAGGAGCATTACGGCAAGATGATAAATACCGCAAGCGAGCTTTGCACCGATATTCTTGACAGAGCGCTCGTTGCAATGGTTCCGAGTGAGGGCTTTGGCATCGACGGATACGTCAGATTATCCTACGCTACTTCACTTGAAAGCATTACTACAGGTCTTGACAGAATAGAAAAATACTTGAAGGGCGAATGTTCCGAAATCCAGTTTATAGATAACGAGGACTAATAATTTTATTAATTATAATGCAATAAATTCTGTTTGCAGAAAGATTGAAAGGAAAAATTATATGAGCAAAAACGTTTATGAAAGCCCGTTAAATTCAAGATATTCAAGTGATGAGATGAAATATATCTTCTCGCCTGATAAAAAATTCAAGACATGGAGAAAGCTATGGGTTGCTCTCGCAGAATCCGAAATGGAGCTCGGGCTCAATGTAACTCAGGAGCAAGTCGATGAACTTAAAGAACACATGGACGACATAAATTATGAAGTTGCACAGGCACGCGAAAAAGAGGTGCGCCACGATGTTATGTCGCATGTCTATGCTTACGGTCAGCAATGTCCCAAGGCTAAGGGTATCATACACCTCGGCGCTACATCATGCTATGTCGGCGACAATACTGACCTGATAATTATGAACGAAGCCCTTGAGCTTATCAGAACAAAGGTATTAAAGGTCATTTCCCTGCTTAAGGATTTTGCATTTAAATACAAAGACCTGCCGACTCTCGGCTTTACACACTTTCAGGCCGCACAGCTCACAACGGTTGGAAAGCGTGCTTCTCTATGGATTTGGGAGCTTATCATGGATCTCGAAAACATAGACTTCCAGCTGAGCCGCAAGTCATTGCTCGGCTGCAAAGGTACAACGGGTACACAGGCAAGCTTTATGGAGCTGTTTGATAACGATATCGAAAAGGTAAAGCTTCTCGACAAAAAGATCTGCGAAAAGATGGGTTATGACAAGTTCTATCCCGTATCCGGTCAGACATATTCGAGAAAGATTGACTATCAAATGCTTTCCGTACTCAGCAGTGTTGCGCAAAGCGCATATAAATTTGCTAATGATATAAGACTTCTTCAGCATCTTAAGGAAATTGAAGAACCGTTTGAAAAGTCGCAGATAGGCTCGTCTGCTATGGCATACAAACGTAATCCGATGCGCAGCGAGCGTATTTGCTCACTTGCAAGATACGTAATTGTGGACGCTGTTAATCCGGCTATTACCTCTTCTACTCAGTGGTTTGAAAGAACGCTTGACGACTCGGCAAACAAGCGTATCAGTGTCGCTGAGGCGTTCCTGACTGTTGACGCAATACTTAATATTTACATGAACGTGGCTTCAGGTCTTGTCGTATATCCAAAGGTTATCGAAAAGCGCATTATGTCAGAGCTTCCGTTTATGGCAACTGAGAACATTATGATGGACGCTGTTAAAAACGGCGGTGACAGGCAGGAACTTCACGAGCTCATCCGCAAACATTCGATGGACGCAGGCCGCGTAGTTAAAGAGCAGGGCGGAGAGAATGACTTAATCGACAGAATTGTTGCCGACCCGGCGTTTAATCTTACACATGAAGATATTGACAAGATATTAAAGCCTGAAAACTTTATCGGCCGCTGCGTAAGCCAGGTTGAAGAGTTTATCAGCGATTATGTTGACCCCGTTCTGAGTGATAACGATATTGCAGACGAGGTTGAACTCACAGTTTAAATACTAAATTTCTATATTTCGACATGGGGAATCCGGTTCGTGAAATAAATTTGGAGATGATATTATGACTATTGGTTTTATCGGCGGCGGAAATATGGCAACGGCTTTAATGTCCGGATTAATCAGCTCCGGCAAGTTTAAGCCCTCCGATGTATATGTATTTGATGTTAACACTGCCCAGCTTGATAAGCTCAGTAAGACGCTTGGAGTTTGCAGCTGTACATCGGTTTCAGAAACAGAGAACACAGTCGATATTATTGTTCTCTCGGTTAAGCCGAATATTATGCCTGAGATTTTTAAAGAACTCAAAGGACTTGATAATAAGATATATATTTCGATTGCCGCAGGAATAACGCTTGATGCACTTAACAAAGGTATCGGCAGCGGCAAGAAAATAATCCGCACCATGCCTAACACACCGGCGCTTGTCGGCTGCGGAATGACAGTCATAACCCCAAACGAAAACGTAACACCTGAAGAAGCTGATATGGTTGAAGAAATCCTATCAGGAGTAGGTGAAACGGTAAGACTTGACGAGAAATATATGAATGCCGCTATTGCATTACACAGCAGCAGTCCTGCATACATATATATGTTAATTGACGCAATGGCTGACAGCGGAGTAAAGTATGGCATACCAAAGGCTGTTTCGCTGAAGCTTGCCGCAAAAGCTGTTGAAGGCAGTGCCAAAATGGTACTTGAAAGCAGCGAACATCCGATGCAGCTTAAGGACAATGTATGCTCACCCGGCGGAACTACTATTGCAGCCGTATGTGAGCTTGAAAACAACGGCTTCCGCGCATCTGTTCAAAAGGCAATTGACGCTTGTGTAAACAAGGCGGATCTGATGAGTAAATAGAAAATATCAAAAGCTGCTGCGTAATAATCGCAGCAGCTTTTATCATTTCTCTGTTAAATCTCTTATAACCTCACCTGCCGCAATTAAACCCGCTACTGCCGGAACAAACGCTACGCTGCCCGGAATATCACGCCGCGCAGTACACTTTCTCTCAGTATTCGGCGGACATACGCAATGGCTTCGGCAGCTTATGCTCATATCCTCAACCGGCCGTATCGGTTTTTCCTTTGAGTAAACCACCTTTAATTTCTCAATTCCGCGTTTTTTCAGCTCACGCCGCATTGTTCTTGCCAGCGGACACATTGAGGTTTCATAAATATCCGCTACTTCAAACCGTGACGCGTCGAGCTTGTTTCCCGCACCCATACAGCTGATAATTGGCGTATTTGCTGCGTCTGCTCGCATGATAAGTTCAATCTTCCCGGTAACCGTATCAATGGCATCAACAATATATGAATACTTTGAAAAATCATAGTTATCCGCATTATCGGGCATATAAAAACAATTGTGAGCATTGACCGTAATATCAGGATTAATCGACATCGCTCTTTTCTTCATCACGTCCACTTTGTATTCGCCGATGGTTTCCCTTGTTGCTATAATCTGTCTGTTGAGATTGGTAAGGCAAACCTTATCGTCATCAAATATATCAATTGTTCCTACGCCGCTTCTGACAAGCGCCTCCACAACGTATCCTCCTACGCCGCCTATGCCGAACACGGCAACATGTGAATTATAAAGCTTTTCCATGCCGTCCTCGCCCAGAAGAAGCTGAGTTCTTGAAAATTGGTTTAACATTTATTTCGCCTGCCTTTAAAAATTTATAATGTTCCAAGCCGCATCAAATTATATACAGCTAATGCTTGAAAACCTTATGAATTATATCACTACCCTGCTGAGTATGTCAAGCGGGCGGATGTTTTTCTTGAGAAAGAAAAACGGAGCAAAGCGAACTTTGCTCCGGCAAGTGAAAACATGACAAAAAAGATACTTTGCGCCGTAAGACACTTACTCGCAAAAGGTTGGTAGGCAACAAAGCGACAGCGAGTGCGCTCGCAAACGAGCCGAGCGACTTGTCGTGACCTTTTGCGAAAAAGGAGCAGCAACGGAGCATATAAAAAATGCCGCTCAATGAGCGGGCATTTTGAATGCAGCGCAGTTTGCTGCGACGTGGCACCCCCGACCGGAATCGAACCGATGACTAACCCTTAGGAGGGGCTTGTAATATCCTCTTTACTACGGGGGCATCTAACCTTAAATATTATAAACCGAAGTGACCGCCGTGTCAAGGAAAATTTTATACAAGACTCATTATTTTAGTATTTCGTTCAGCTCCTCTTCCCACTTTGCTGTTTTAGCTTTATCCATCGGCTTTACTTTTTCAAGCCTGTATCCTATGCCAAGCTCCTTGTACTTGTTCACACCTAGCGTATGATACGGCAGCAGCTCATATCTCTTTACGTTAGGAATATCCTTCGTGAACTCAATTAGTGAATTAATATAATCATGATTATCATTTATCCCGGGAACGATCACCGCACGAATCCAGACCTCAGGTTTAGCAGATCGCAGCGCTTCTTTGAACTCAAGAAAATAACCCATATCAAGCCCTGTCAAATTTTTATAAGCTGAGGGATTTGTATGTTTTACGTCCAGCAGTACCAAATCCGTATACTTTAATATTTCAGCATAATCCGGTCTGAATCGTTTTTTACCCTTATGTCCGACGCCCGAAGTGTCTATCGCAGTATGAATTCCGTTTGCTTTGCAGCGCTTCAGCATGTCCAAAAGAAAATCCGCCTGCAAGAGCGGTTCGCCGCCCGAAAATGTTACGCCGCCGCCCGACGAATCAAAGTACGGCTTAAACCTCAATATTTTCTCCATCAGGTCACAGCTTCTGACCGCATGATTTTCTGTAAACTGCCATGTATCGGGGTTATGACAAAAGGCGCAGCGCAAATGACAGCCCTGCATAAAAACAACCGTTCTTATGCCGGGACCGTCAACGCTGCCCATACTCTCAAAAGAATGAATATTTCCGATTGTAAAGCTTTCAAAATCATTGTTCTTGTTTATATCTTGCATGACACTCACCAAAAACATGGGTTTCAGAGGACAAAGTCCTCTAAAACCCTTACAATTTTACATTGATTCATGGAAGGTTCTTGAAATAACCTCAAGCTGCTGTTCGCGCGTCAGACGGTTGAAGTTAACGGCATAACCTGAAACTCTGACCGTGAGCGTCGGATACTTCTCCGGGTGTTCCATCGCATCCTGCAATGTTGCACGGTTGAGAACGTTCACATTCAGATGAAATCCGCCCTTTTTGAAATATCCGTCAAGCATACCGACCAGATTGCTTATACGCATATTTTCGTCCTTGCCCAAAGCATCGGGAATAATTGAGAACGTATTTGATATTCCGTCCTGACAGCAATCGGCAAATTTAAGCTTTGCAACCGAGTTAAGCGAAGCTAAAGCGCCGTTTACATCACGCCCATGCATCGGATTTGCACCCGGCGCAAGCGGCTCACCCTTTTTTCTGCCATCAGGCGTAGTGCCTGTTTTCTTTCCGTATACCACATTAGACGTGATTGTGAGAACCGACAAGCTGTGCTCGGCATTACGATATGTCGGATGCTTCTTGAGTTCACTGTAGAACTTGTCGAGGATCTGAACCGCGATGCTGTCAACTCTGTCGTCATCGTTGCCGAACTTCGGAAAATCGCCTTCTCTTTCAAAGTCTACCGTCAGACCTTCCTCATTTCTGATTGGCTTTACTTTTGCATACTTTATCGCCGACAATGAATCTGCAACAACTGAAAGTCCGGCAACACCAAACGCCATAAATCTCTTGACATCGGTATCATGCAGCGCCATCTGTCCTGCTTCATACGCATACTTATCGTGCATGTAGTGTATAGTATTCATTGTATTGACATACAGCTCCGCAACCTCTTCAAGACACTTAAAGTACGACTGCATAACCTTATCAAAGTCGAGATATTCATCATCAGCCATTGACTCTGTACAGCTTAATACTTTAATACCCTTAAGCGCGTCAACACCGTTATTGATTGACATAAGCAAGGTCTTTGCAAGGTTAACGCGTGCGCCAAAGAACTGCATACGCTTGCCGAGCTCCATTGACGAAACACAACACGCAATGCCGTAATCATCGCCGTATAAGGGTCTCATCAGGTCATCGTTCTCGTATTGGATTGCATCTGTCTCAATACTCATCTTTGCGCAATAGTCCTTAAATCCCTGGGGCAAATCGTTGCTCCAGAGAACAGTCATGTTCGGCTCCGGAGCGGGGTCGAGATTTGTCAGGGTATGAAGAAGTCTGAACGAGGTCTTTGTAACCATAGTTCTGCCGTCACCGCCCATACCGCCGATTGACTCGGTAACCCATGTCGGGTCGCCTGAAAACAGCTCATTATACTCAGGCGTTCTAAGATGGCGGACAAGACGCAGCTTTATAACAAGCTGGTCAATAAGCTCCTGCGCTTCCTTTTCGGTAAGCAATCCGTTTTCCATATCACGGTTAATATAAATATCAAAGAACGATCCGTTTCTGCCAAACGACATTGCTGCGCCGTTGTTCTCTTTTACACCGGCAAGGTAAGCGAAGTATGTGAACTGGATTGCCTCTTTTGCGTTTTCAGCCGGCTTTGATATATCATAACCGTACTTTTGAGCCATGCTCTTAATCTGATTAAGAGCCTTAATCTGCATTCTGATTTCTTCTCTTATTCTGATAATATCATCTGTGGCAGGCAAGTTCATCTTTGCCTCAAAATCCTTCTGCTTGCCTTCAATAAGTGCATCTATTCCGTAAAGCGCAATACGTCTGTAATCGCCTATTATTCTTCCTCTGCCGTAAGCATCGGGCAGACCGGTCATAAGACCTACTGTTCTTGCCGCCCTCATCTTTGGCGTATATGCGTCAAATACACCGTCATTATGAGTTTTTCTGTACTCCTTAAAGTGCTTCTCGATTTCCGGATTAAGCTTATATCCGTATTCTTTGAGCGACTGCTCAACCATACGCATACCACCGTAAGGATTGACGATACGCTTAAGCGGAGCGTCTGTCTGAAGTCCTACTATAACTTCGTTTTCCTTATCTATATATCCCGGAGCAAAATTGTCTATACCGGAAACAATCTCAGTTTCTACATCAATAATACCCTTTTTGATTTCTTCGAGAATTAAATCTCTGACTATTTTATATACAGCGTCTGTCTTTTCGCTTCTTCCCTCCAAAAAGCTGTCGTCGCCTTCATACGGCGTGTAGTTGTTACGAATAAAATCTTCTACGTTTATTTCATTCTGCCAATTTCCGGCTTTAAAACCTTCCCATGCTTTTTGCATAATACCATTCCTCCTTGTATACTACATTTTTAAAACCATAAACCAAACCCGCTTCCACTATGAACTTTTAGTGCGATTTTGACTTACTTGCCATAAAGTAATCGCTTACTTTATGGCATACGCACCCTTTGGGTGCGGTCATAATTATACCACTGCTTGTACTATTATTCAACAATATTTGAGCTCAAAATACATAAAAAACTATATAAAGTTTCAGCCTCAGTTTTCTGAAAAGTTATTAATAATTTTTAACCATTGACTTGAACTTAAAAATAGTGTAGAATAAATATAATATTATGTAGAGGGATTGATTATGAAAAGAAAAATTACTGAAGTATCTGTTTTTGAATTCTTCTTATGTATGTTTGTTATACTGATACATGTTCTTTCGGAAGGAGTAAATTATTTTCCGAAGGGCAGTGTATTATCAATAGTGTTCTTTGCTGTGACAAAGCTCACTACTTTTGCTGTACCTGCTTTTATTTTTACAAGCGCATTAAAGCTGTTTTATAAATACGGAGAGAGAAAGTTCTCATATCCTGTGTTCCTGATTGACAGAATACGCAAAATTTATCTGCCGTACATTATCATGGTTATTATATACTATATTGTGTTTGTTTATGCATTTCACATCTATGATTTCAATCCGGTTTCACTCATCAAGTATATATTAAATGGAGACTTGTCCGCACAATTTTACTTTGTTGTGCTTATTATGCAGTTCTATCTTATTATGCCGATGTGGATACTTATCAGCAAATACAAATCAAAGGTATTTCATGCCATTATTATGGTTATTGCAATATTGTGTTCAATCGGCTGCCGTATTGCCGCACCTGCGGAATATATACATAAGGTTTTTCCGTCTTACCTGGTATTCTGGGTTCTTGGGATGTATGCCGGTATGTACTATAACCAATTCATGAGATTACTCAGCAAGTACAGACTTGTTATTTATGCCGGCTGGCTTGTATTCGCTGTAATCCACTGTGTTACGTCTTATATGGAATACGGCGGTGTTATCAGCAACGTTCTGTCACCCGCGATAGTAATAATCTTTTGTCTGTTTTCGACCTTTGGATTTTACCAGTATGCCTATGGTCTGACCGAATCTCTCGAGAGCCGCGGCAAAGGGTTCTTTATCAGTATCTCAGGGGCTTCGTACAACATCTATCTTGTACACTGCCTGATAATAACGTCAACACTTGAGATACTTAACAATTTAAAAATAAGCGATATTCTTACAAGATTTGTTATCACAACCGTGATTACTTATCTGCTTTCGATTATCTTCTGTGTAATCACCGCGACATTATACAGAAATTTCAAAGCCGGGTTCCAGCGAAGCTCAGCAAGAAAGTCCCGCAAGAAAGCCGCTCGAAAACGCTATCTGTAGGTTAAAACCGCCCGTATAGGCGTCTACATCAATAATTTCACCGGCAAAGTACAGTCCATTCACCAATTTTGATTCCATGGTGGATGGATTTATTTCTTTTACGTCCACGCCGCCCGATGTGATTATCGCCTGCTCAATATCACAAAAACCTGTTACATTAAGCTCAACACACTTCAGCAGCTGAGCAAGCCTCATTCGCTCCTCCTTTGTTATTGAATTCACTTTCTTATACGGATCTATGCCGGAAAGCTCAATAACAACTCCTATAAGGCTCTTGGGCAAAAGTCCGCCCAGACTGTTTCTGAAGTCCTTATTCAGCATATGCGAGAAATCACGGCGTATACGTTCGTCGAGCTGCTTCTCGTCAAGAGCCGGCTTTAAATCAAGTTCTATTTTATACTTCTCGCGTCCCATATCGCGCATATGCGCACTTGCGCTAAGTATAACCGGGCCGGTAATACCGAAGTGGGCGAACATCATTTCGCCGAAGTCGGTGTATATTGTCTTGTTCTTTGAATTTTTAACTTTAATCTCAACATTCTTAAGAGTAAGCCCTGCCAGGTCTGTGACCCACATCTCGCTTACCTTAAGCGGAACAAGAGACGGTCTTAAATCGCGGATTGTATGACCCATTTCTTCCGCCCAGTAATAACCGTCGCCGGTCGAGCCGGTCTTTTGATACGACATACCGCCGGTAGCAATAATCACGCAGTCACAATTAATAATTCCGCGTCTGCCGCACCTTACGCCTGTTATTCGGGACTTATTCTGAGTTTCTGTCAGTACCTCATCAACTCTGTCATGAATAATCTCCACGTTATTATCGGTCAGATATCTGCGCATTGCGCTGACGATATCCGAGCTTTTATCGCTCTTCGGGAACACTCTGTTACCGCGTTCTACCTTTGTTTCAACGCCCAACTCGTTAAAAAACTCTATAAGCTGATGATTTGTCAGCGTATAAAATGCACTATAAAGAAAGCTGCTGTTTGTCGGCACATTCTGAATGAGCGTTTCAACGTCGTCGCAGGCGTTGGTGACGTTGCATCTGCCCTTTCCGGTAATCAGCAGCTTTTTGCCGAGTATTTTATTCTGTTCGATTAGCTTAACATTATGCCCGCGTTTTGCAGCGGTACCAGCTGCCATCATTCCGGCAGGGCCTCCGCCTATGACGACAACCTTCTTTTTTATAAAACTTAAATCGTTCATATCATTATTACCTTGCTTCATCATTAAGAGCCTCTTCAATCACCTTAACATTTTCCTGCATAAGGCTCAAATAGCTCACGCCGTTTTCAAATTCATCATTCGTGACATTGTGGCAGGAATTAAACTGCATATATTTTGCGCCTGTAGATTCGCAAATCGTCGTCGCGACCTTCTTATTTGACAATTCGGGATACAACACCACTGGAATTCCTTCGTCATTTACCTTGTCAATTAAAAATGAAACAGTTTTGGCGCTTGCCTCAGTCTCTGAGGAACAGCCGGGAAATGCGGCATAATACTTCAAGCCGTATTCATCAGCAAAATACCTGCACGGAAATCTGTCTCCAAATATAATAGTTCTTATTTTTGCGTTATTCACAACATCTCTGAATTCATTGTCAAGCTCAGTTAATTTTTGAACATAATCCTGTGTCCGTTTCTGATAGTATTCTGCGTTGGACAAATCTTTTTCGACTATTGCCTCGCTTATACTCTGAACTATTTTAATAGCATTAAGCGGCGATGTCCAAACATGCTCATCATATTCGGGTTCGTATGCGCCGTCATCGTCTGAATCGGGAGTTTCTTCAAAATCTGTATCAGGTTCTTCCATGTCAGTATGTGGGTTCTCGTCATGCTTATCCTCGTGACTGCCGCTGTGATCATGGTCATCGCTCAGCTCTGCCTGCATACCTTCGACTATTTCCTCCTCTACTGCGTCAACGCAGTCCATCATGGACACAATGCTTATTTCAGACGTATCGACGGAGGATAAGATGTTCTTAACCCACTCGTCCGACTCACCGCCGACATAGACAAATACATCACAGTTTTGTATTGCGATAATATCCTGCGGCGTAGGCTCATATGAGTGTGCTTCAGAACCGGGCTTTAACAGCATCTTAATATCGGCGTTCTCATCGCCGATAATTTCCCGGGCAAAGTCATATGACGGAAAAATAGTTGTGACAATACTGATTTTTCCACTGTCTTTATTTATGTTTATACCGCTGCACGAGGTCAGAACAAGTGCGGCAACTAAAATAACCGCTGTCAATAAGCCAAATTTATTCATCTTTGTTATCTGCATCAATATCCAAATCCCTTTCAAATTTCTTGTTTAAAAATTTGTAAATTCTGTTCTCTTTTTCAAGTATCTTCAAATCCGGAAAAGCCGACTGAATACGTTTTGCTGTAAATGTCTTGCTTTTTGCAAGCTCAGCATACTTTTCGCTTATGTATTTTTTCTGCTCCTGATGGCGCTGTTTGAGCTTCTCGTTTTTACTTATAAACTCCTGCTTTATATTATCTGCATTTTTCATTAAAGTCAAGGTTCCATCTGAAATATTTTCACCGACAGAAACTGAAATTTTATTTAAATGCTCAGCAGTATTCGCAAGCAACTTCATATACTTTCCCATTTTGTTTATTCCGATAATCGTTGTAATAAAATCCGAAATATAAATCATGCCGAATATTATTAGAATTATTATTCCGACATTCATAGGAATGTGCGATACAAGTCTTTCAAATACCGGATGTACTATATCCACAACAATCAGGCACGCAAGTCCCCACATAATGGAAAACTTCAGACAGACATAACCTTTAATATTAAACCTTTCCTTTGAATAATCCCACCAGCGCTGGTGAAAGAGCTTTTCAAGAACATATCCTGTTATAAACTCGAGCAAGGACGTAAGGATTACCGAACAGAAAAATAATACTATAAAGTTATCCTTTATCGGGTTTAAACAAAGAAAGACAAAACTGACGCCGAATCCGTAAATCGGGCAATACGGTCCGAATAAAAAACCGCGGTTGACGAACTTCCCATCGACAATGGCAGCAAAAGCGACTTCGCAGCACCAGCCGAGAATTGAATATATTATAAAACTAATTCCGAAGGTGTATATTGTATTCATATCTATATCAGCATCTCCCGGTTATGTTGTGTTATAATAACATATTACTACAAAACTTGCAAATATTCAACATAAAATTGCATGCTCCTCCTGAAAAAATTGTACAACAGAATTTTGTAGAAACGCTTGCCATTTTGACTTATTAATAGTATAATTATGTTTAACGTTTAATTATTAGTACTTTTAAGCAGTATTGCTTAGAACGTGATTTTACAGAAAGTTTGGGTATATTTTATGAATGAAAACAAATACACGCTTCCTTTGGTTCCGCTCAGAGGTCTTTCCGTTTTTCCGGGGATGATTTTGCATTTTGATGTCGGACGCCCAAAATCTATAGACGCTATAGAAACGGCTATGAAGCGTAACAAACTTATATTTTTGTGCTATCAGAATGACATTATGGTTGAAAATCCCGGTATTTCAGACCTTGCAGAGGTTGGCACAATATGCGAAGTACGCCAGATATTACGTCTGCCCGACGGTGCGGTTAGAGTTCTTGTCGAAGGCAAGGAACGCGGCAGAATAACCGGATATGATGTTCTCACCGAATATATAAGCGTTGAAGTCGAAAAGCTTGACGATATTGTTTCAGATGATGAATTATATATTCAGGTGCTTATGCGCAAGGTTCAGCATCTGACCGAGGAATTCCTTGAGCTGTATGACAAGATTTCACCTGATGCAATCAATGCGATACTTGCGATTGATTCGCCCGGTGAACTCGCTGATGTTATCGCTTCAAATCTTCCTATAAAGCCGGGTCTTAAGCAGAGTATTCTTGACGATCTTGACGTTTCGTCAAGACTTGAAGATCTTATAACAATTATGTCTGATGAAATAGACATACTGGATATTGAGAAAAAGGTCATGGAGCAGGTTAACGCGAACCTCGACCGCAATCAGCGTGACTATGTTCTCAGGGAAAAACTCAAGGTAATCAAAAACGAACTCGGCGAAGGCGAGGACTGCGATAAGGATATTGAAAAATATCAGAACGCAATCAAGGACAGAGATTTGCCCGAAGAACTCACGGCAAAGCTCAGCGAAGAATTCGATAAGCTTTCAAAACTCCCTGTACATTCGCAGGAATACGCTGTTGTTCAGGGATATATTGAGACATTGCTTGCTCTGCCCTGGGACAGTTCAAGCAAGGAGACTCTTAATATCAATAATGCCAAAGCAAAGCTCGACCGTGACCATTACGGACTTGATAAGGTAAAAGAAAGAATTATCGAATACATAGCCGTCCGCAAGCTTACAAACAAACCGTCAGGCAATATCTTATGTCTGGTCGGTCCTCCGGGCACCGGAAAAACCTCTATAGTAAGCTCTCTTGCCAAATCTATCGGACGCGAGTATATAAGAATCAGTCTCGGCGGTCTTCACAACGAGGCCGAAATCAGAGGACACAGAAAGACATATGTCGGTTCAATGCCCGGCAGGATTATTGACGCGCTCAAACGCGCCAAAGTAAACAACCCGGTCATACTATTAGACGAGATTGATAAGATGTCACGCGACTATAACGGTGACCCGTCATCGGCTATGCTTGAGGTTCTTGACCCTGAGCAGAACAAAACCTTCAGAGATAATTATGTCGAAGTTCCGTTTGATTTATCAAATGTCATGTTTATTGCTTCCGCAAACACTCTTGACTCTGTTCCGAGACCTCTGCTTGACCGTATGGATATAATCGAGGTATCCGGTTACACAGATGAAGAAAAGCTGACTATAGCCAAGAAATACTTAATCCCTAAGCAGCGAAAGAACAACGGTCTTTCTTCGTCTGTAATTAAGTTTACGGACGGCGGACTTAAGGAGATTATCAGCGGTTACACACGCGAATCGGGTGTCAGAAGCCTTGAGAGAACTATCTCTAAAATCTGCCGTAAGGTTGCCGTCAAGGTGATTGACAACGCCGAATATTCTGTCAGCATAACTAAAAAGAACCTTTCGGAATACCTCGGTAAAGAGATTTATCACAAAAACACAAATGATAACGAAAACCAAATCGGTATTGCGACCGGTCTTGCATGGACAGAAGTCGGCGGCGAAACGCTCTCAATTGAAGTCAACATCATGGACGGCAGCGGAAAGCTTGAGCTTACCGGTAATCTGGGCGATGTCATGAAGGAATCCGCAAAGGCGGCATACAGCTATATCCGCACAAATTGTTATAAACTCGGAATAAGCCCCGACTTTTACGAAAACAAGGATATACATATCCACATTCCCGAAGGAGCTGTGCCTAAAGACGGTCCGTCAGCCGGAATAACCATGGCGTCAGCGATGATTTCCGCTCTCAGCGGTATGCCGCTGCGCAGCGATACCGCTATGACAGGTGAGGTAACTCTGAGAGGCCATGTTCTGCCTATAGGCGGACTGAAGGAAAAGAGCCTTGCCGCATACCGTATAGGGATTAAGAATATAATTATTCCGTACGAGAACAAGGCGGACTATGAAGAATTACCAGATGTTGTCAAGAATAGCATCACATTCTATTTTGCAAAGACTATGGACGATGTGCTTGAGCATATACTTACAAAGCCGCTCAGACCACTGCTTTCTATAGGCTCCAAAGCAAAACAGCCGTCAATTATACCCGATGCCGGCAAGCTTCATATTGAATCGCCGGAGAATGATATAGATATAAGGCGGGTAAAACAATAATAATTACAAAACAGAAATGCGGTGAAACAAACTCATGGAATATATCGAAGCCAATTTGCTTAAAACTGCGGTTTCAAAAGAACAGTATCCTGACACTCTTGTCCCGGAGATTGCCTTTGTTGGACGATCCAACGTCGGAAAATCGTCGCTTATAAACTGTCTGACCAATCGCAGTAAGCTTGCGAGAACAAGCAGTACGCCGGGCAAAACTGCAACAATCAATTTTTACTCAATCGATAAGGACAGATATAGACTAGTTGACCTGCCCGGTTACGGTTATGCAAAGGTATCGAAACAGGAGCTTGAAAAGTGGTCGGATATGATAGATACTTATCTGTCCGCCCGTTATAACCTGGTTCAGGTTATCCAGCTTGTTGACGCACGACATGCGCCGTCAAAGGACGATATAACAATGAACAACTGGATTAGGCACTACAATCACACACCTATAGTTATAGCAACCAAAATCGATAAGCTGAAAAAGTCACAAATCGAAAAAAATCTGACTGTAATATATAATGCTCTGGGTCTTGATGAAAACTCGATACTTATCCCTTTCTCCTCAGAAAAGAGAACCGGACGCGAGGATCTTAAACAGCTTATTGAGGATTTAATATCGTGAGATGCTAACACATCCCGGAAGAAATAAAAATTAATTAAGGATTGATTAATTTATGAAATATGCGAGAGTAAAATATAACAATGAAATATATTACGGTATAGTCGATGACGGCAAAGTCACACTTTTAGATGGCGATATATTTGATTATTATTCGATAACAGATATAGTCATATCACTTGATGACGTCAGGCTGCTTCCGCCGTGCGAGCCGTCTAAAATTGTTGCTGTCGGCTTAAACTACGCAGACCATGCGGGAGAGCTTAATCTGAAAATACCGGAATTCCCGGCATTGTTCATGAAACCCTCCTCTTCCATTATAGGACAGAATGACAGTATTATCTGTCCGCCAATGTCAAATCAGGTCGATTACGAAGCGGAGCTTGCTGTTGTTATAGGCAAGACAGCGTCTTATGTCAGTCAGGAGGAAGCTAAGGGTTACGTACTCGGCTATACATGCCTTAACGATGTGACTGCGAGAGATTTGCAGAATATAGACTCACAGTGGACGAGGGCAAAAGGATTTGATACATTTGCGCCTGTAGGTCCTTGGATAGAAACTGATATTGACCCCGATAATGCCGATATTAAGCTTAGACTGAACGGCGAGCTAAAGCAATCGTCCAATACCTCAAACTTTATCTTTAAAACAGATTATCTCATTTCTAAGATTTCAGAAATAATGACACTCTATCCCGGTGATATAATCACAACCGGAACACCTTCCGGAATAGGTTCGATGCACGACGGAGATGTTGTTGAAGTCGAGGTCGGCGGTATAGGGATATTAAGAAATAAGTGCAGAGCCAAACAGCCATTCACCAGCCAATTATAGGAGGAAACTTAAATGATAAAAAAACCGAGAGGCACCGAGGACATACTGCCCCAGGACGCCGCAATTTGGAACTTAATCGAATCCACCGCAAAAAATGTTTGTGAAAAGTACGGATATAAAGAAATAAGGACGCCTGTATTTGAAGAGACATCTCTGTTTAACCGCGGTGTGGGCGAAACCACCGATGTTGTTCAAAAGGAGATGTATACCTTTAACGACAAGGGCGGACGGAGCATAACTTTAAGACCTGAGGGAACCGCTTCGCTTGCGAGAAGCTATATTGAAAATTCCCTGTATGCAAATCCGCAGCCTACAAAGCTGTATTACTTAATCACATGCTATCGCTACGAAAAGCCCCAATCGGGACGGCTGCGTGAGTTCCACCAGTTCGGACTTGAATGCTTCGGCAGCGAAAACAGTGCGACAGACGCTGAGATTATAACACTTGCATATGACTTCTTCAATGAACTTAATGTGCAGGGGCTTAACCTTAATATCAACAGCATTGGCTGTCCTGAATGTAAGCCGAAATACAACGAAGCACTAAAGAATTATTTTACGTCACACATTGATGAGCTGTGCGATACATGTAAGGGCAGACTTGAGAAAAATCCCATGAGAATACTCGACTGCAAATCGCCCGTATGCCATGAAATTGCTGAGGCTGCACCTAAGATGATTGACTATCTTTGCGATGATTGCAGGCATGAGTTTGAAAATGTACAAAAATATCTTGACGCAGTCGGTATAGAGTACAATATAGACACAGGCATTGTAAGAGGTCTTGATTATTATACCAGAACCGTTTTTGAAATCACATCAGACGCACTCGGCGCACAGTCAGCGGTATGCGGCGGCGGCAGGTATAACGGACTTGTCGAAGAGCTCGGCGGCAAACCGACGCCCGGTATCGGTTTTGCAATCGGTATTGAAAGACTTGTACTTATACTTAAAAAACAGGGAACTGAACTGCCCGCAGAGCATGTTCCCGATATATTTATTGCAACAATCGGCGATAAAGCTGATATATTTGCACAAAAGCTTATACATGACCTCAGAAAATCAGGATATAGTGCAGAGCGTGATTTATGCTCGCGCAGTGTAAAAGCGCAGATGAAATATGCGAATAAGCTCGGTGCACGGTACAGCCTTGTACTCGGCGATGACGAGGTTGACTCAAACAAGGCAAATATTAAGAACATGGCGGACGGCAGTCAATTTGAAACCCCGCTCACGGCTGAAGCAATCAGTGAAATTATTACAAAGGAGAAAATATAAATGGAATTTGAAACAATGTCAGGCATGAAACGCACAAACATGTGCGGCGAACTGAATGCCTCAAACGAAAATCAGGAAGTTGTTCTCACCGGCTGGGTTGCCAAAAACCGTAAACTCGGCGGAGTAAATTTTGTTACCCTGCGTGACAGAACAGGTATTGTTCAGCTCGCCTTCAATGACGCGACAGAAAAAAGCGTGTTTGAAAAGTCCGAGCATTTGAAAAGCGAATACGTTATTGCCGTACGCGGCAACGTTATTAAGAGAACACCTGAAAACATCAACAGAGATATGAAAACAGGCGAAATTGAGGTATTCGTAACCGAGCTGAGAATACTCAACTCCTCCGAAACTCCGCCGTTTTATATCGAAGAGGATATTGACACGAATGACGCACTGCGTCTTAAATACAGATACCTCGACTTAAGACGTCCGGACATGCAGAGGAATATGATACTGCGCCATAAGGTTGCCAAAATCGCACGTGACTACTTTGACGAAAACGGCTTTCTTGAAATCGAGACGCCTATGCTGACAAAAAGCACACCTGAAGGCGCCAGAGACTACCTTGTACCGAGCCGTGTGCAAAAGGGCAAGTTCTATGCGCTTCCGCAGTCGCCGCAGCAGTATAAGCAGCTCCTTATGCTTGCCGGATATGACAGATACTTCCAGGTAGTTCGTTGCTTCAGAGACGAGGATCTCCGCGCAGACCGTCAGCCGGAATTTACACAGCTTGATATGGAGCTTTCGTTTGTTGACATTGACACAATCATTGAAATCAACGAAGGCTTTTTGAAGCGTGTATTCAAAGAAGCCGTTGGAATTGACGTTCAGACTCCGTTTATAAGAATGCCCTACAGCGAAGCTATGGACAGATTCGGTTCGGACAAGCCCGACACAAGATTCGGTATGGAGTTTGTCGATATATCCGATGAGGTCAAGAACTGCGGTTTTAAGGTGTTCACCGGCGCTATTGAAAACGGCGGCAGCGTTCGCTGTATAAACGCCAAGGGTCTCGGCGATAAGCTGACAAGAAAAACTCTTGATAACCTCGGCGAATATGTTAAGACCTACAAGGCAAAGGGCATGGCGTGGATTGTTGTTGAGGACGGAAAGCTCCGCTCACAGATTACCAAATTCTTTACGGACGAAGAAATCAACGCAATCTTAAAGAAAGCAGACGCAGAAGTCGGCGATGCAATTCTGATAATTGCCGACAAAAACGATATTGTATATGATGCGCTCGGCAACCTCAGACTTGAAGTTGCTCGCAGATTTGATTTGATTGATGAGAGCAAGCTCAACTTCCTTTGGGTTACGGACTTCCCGCTCTTTGAGTATTCCGAGGAAGAAGACAGATACGTGGCAAAGCATCACCCGTTTACTCACCCGGTTGACGAGGACATAGACAAGCTTGAAACTGAGCCTCAGAATGTCCGCGCAAAGGCTTATGACATAATATTGAACGGTAACGAAATCGGCGGCGGCAGCCTTAGGATTTTCAATGCTGAGTTACAGGAGAAGATGTTCAAGGCTCTCGGCTTCAGCCACGAGGAGGCATGGAACAGATTTGGCTATCTGATGGAGGCGTTCAAATACGGAACACCGCCGCACGGCGGACTGGCTTACGGTCTGGACAGACTTGTTATGATTATGGCAGGTTGTGACTCGATTCGTGACGTTATTGCCTTTCCTAAGGTTCAGACGGCTTCAGAGCTTATGATGAAATCGCCGAGCGTCGTTGATCAAAAACAGCTTGACGAACTCGGTATCAGCGTTACAGTTGATGTTGACGATATAAATGACGCAGAAAAGGAGAATTCGGATAATGAATAGTGAAAACAGCGAAAGAAACGTATTTGATATTTTAAAAGAGCGCGGTCTGATAGCACAGACCACTCATGAAAAAGAAATAAGAGACTTGCTCGGCAGTGAAAAAGTTACATTTTATATCGGATTTGACCCGACCGCCGACAGCCTTCATATTGGTCACTTTATGCAGCTTGTTGTTATGAAGCATATGCAGAACTCCGGACACAGACCTATCGTACTGTTAGGCGGCGGCACAACAATGGTCGGCGACCCGACAGGCAAGGCTGACATGCGCCCGATGATTTCGCAGGAGCAAATTCAGCACAACGCTGACAACTTCAAAAAGCAGATGTCAAAGTTTATCGACTTTGACGGCGAAAAGGCAATCATGGTTAATAATGCTGACTGGCTGCTTAATCTTAACTATGTCGACTTTCTGCGCGAGGTCGGCGTTCACTTCTCTGTTAACAGAATGCTGACAGCCGAATGCTTCAAGACCCGTCTTGAAAAGGGTCTGTCGTTCCTTGAGTTTAACTACATGCTTATGCAGGGCTATGATTTCTATAAGCTTCACAAGGATTACGGCGCTATAATGGAGTTCGGTGGCGATGACCAGTGGTCTAATATAATCGGCGGTATTGAGCTTATCAGACGCAAGGACGGCGATCAGGCATACGGTATGACCTTTACTCTTCTTACTACCAGCGAAGGCAAGAAGATGGGCAAGACCGAAAAAGGCGCACTGTGGCTTGACCCCGAGAAGGTTTCACCGTACGAGTTCTACCAGTACTGGAGAAACGTTGACGACGCTGATGTAATAAGACTGCTCAAGCTTGTAACCTTCCTGCCTATGGAGCAGATAGCCGAATACGAAAAATGCGAGGGCGCAGAGCTCAACAAAGTAAAGTGCGTGCTTGCATATGAAGTCACTAAGATGGTTCACGGCGAAGAAGAAGCCAAGAAAGCAAACGATGCAGCTATGGCAATATTCAGCGGCGGCGGCAATACCGAAAATATGCCATCTGAATCGGTTGAAGCCTCGGTAATTGACAAGGGAATCAACGTACTTGATTTGCTGCTTAAAGTCGGTCTCGTTCCGTCAAAGGCGGAGGGCAGACGTCTTGTTCAGCAAAACGGTCTTTCGATTAACGGCGAAAAGGTCACAGACGTACAGACAACTATTGACAATACTTATTTCAAAGACGGTGAAATGGTAATCAAAAAGGGCAAGAAGAAATTCCTGAAAGTAACCACTATATAATAATAGCATATATAAAAATATATTGTTAAATATAAAACAGACGGACGCTGTTGTCCGTCTGTTCTACTGATTTTGACTAATTTGAGATTTTGCTGTCACTGCTGCAAGCTGTTCTTCCCAGACTGCGTTTGCGTTAGCAATTTTCACTGAAAACTCATTATAGGCGTAATTAATTATCTCAATGTCCTCGTTTCCGAAAGCGGCGTTCATAATCTCAAAGCTGTCATAATAGCTCTTTGCGACATCGGATAACACAACCGCAAGCTGCCTGTCTATTTCGCCCAAACTTCCACTGCTGAGCAGCTTATCATTTGTCTCAAGAATTGAACCGGCATTACTGTAAACCGAGTAGAATTTACTCCACCACTGCTCGGAAGGACGCTCATTGAGAAGCTCAGCGCTTATGTTTTTCAGTTCCGAAAACGAAACAAACACATCGTTAAATGCCGGCACCGCAGTTTTAGACTTAGCCGTATATTCTTTTTTGCTTATACTGCCGCAGGACGTAAACAAAACTGCAATACATATCAATACAGAGACCGCAGCAGTTATTCTGCTTAATTTGTTAATCATATTTTGCTCCATTACAATACTCAATTGTGACTATTTTCTATCATTGCACAGCATGACAATTATTACCCCACCGTCAAACCTGACTTCGCCTCTTCTTCCATCGATGAATTCATTGCTTGAAGCCTGTACAAGTCCAGTACTTAAGGTCATGTTTTGTGCTTCGTATTTCAGTCCGGAAATACAGACGTTTTGAACCGAACCGCCGTACGGGAAAAACGATACATACTTCTTCCCGGAATTCCGGGAAGAGAGCGTGAATGAGGAATTCTCCATCCATATTTCATTTATATCATCTATCATTTTGAGCCTTACGCCTCTGTCAAGCGCATACTTCATCAGACAGAAATGCGAGAACTCCTGGTCAATCCGTCCGCCGATGCCGCCATATAAATCAATCTCATCACAGCCTTGCTCAATAGCGTAGTCTATCGCAATATTCGTGTCCGTTTTGTCCTTTTCTGGCGGATAAAGAAAATGCTTGATATTGCTTGGATATTCATTTTCATACGAATCATTATCACCGACAATAACATCGGGTACAATGCCAAGCTCAAGTGCATGGCTGTAACCATTATCGGCACATATGACCAAATATTCTGAAAAATCAATATTTCTTAAATATCTGTAGTCTCTGATTTCTCCGCTGCTAAAGATGATTGATTTCACGTTTCAAAACTCCCTGCTCCGCCTTTTCTCTCATTTTTGTCACAGTCAAGCTAATATCCTCTGACTTAAAAATTGCCGAGCCGGATACGATGACATTTGCTCCGGCGCGAACCGGACAGTCAATATTGTCCGCTGTAATACCGCCGTCAACCTCTATATCGGCTGACAAGCCAAATTCGTCAAGTTTCTTTCTGAGCTCAGTTATCTTTTTATCAACCTGATGCATATAGCTCTGACCGCCAAACCCGGGTTCAACCGTCATTAACAAAAACATGTCCGCCTTATCCAAATAATCGTTAAGCACATCTACCGGTGTACCCGGCTTTATGCTGACGCCTGCTTTAATACCGTGCGACTTTATATGCGAAATTGTTTCACTCAAATCATCTACTGCTTCCCGGTGAACGGTTATAATATCAGCTCCTGCTTCTGCGAACTCATCAATAAATTTATCCGGGTCGGAAAGCATAAGATGCACATCAAAGACCAGTTTTGAATGTGGTCTTAAGGCTTTGACAACACTTGCTGAATAACTTAAATTCGGAACAAAGTGTCCGTCCATAATATCAATATGTAAATATTCAACCCCGGCAGCTTCAACAGCGGTAACGTCACGCTGAAGATTTGCCGCATCCGCCGCCAATATAGACGGTGATAAGATTATTTGAGACATATGTCTTTCCTCCAATTAATTCTCCGCACGATTTAAAACTCTACCCGATTGGACTCTCATGTACAACTTCAATACTTTTTATTATCAAGAACTTCTCTGTACTGCTCCAGATAACTGTCGTGTCTTGACTTGCTTAGCTTGCCCGAATTTACAGCTTCTATAACAGCGCAGCCCTGCTCAACTGTATGCCTGCAATCAGGGAATCTGCAATTATCAACATACGGAGCAAAATCCGGGAACAAAGTATATAGCTCAGATTCGTCAATATCCGAGACAGAAAAGGAGCTGAACCCCGGTGTATCGATTATATATCCGTTTCCGTCATCTGTTTGCATAAGCTCACTGTGCCTTGTTGTATGTCTGCCGCGTTCAACCTTAGAGCTGACCTCTCCGGTCTCCAAAACAGCCTCTTTAACAATTCTGTTTAAAAGGCTTGATTTGCCAACGCCGGATATACCGGCAAAAACTGTCGTCTCACCAACGAGTTTTGATTTTAAAACATCAATATTGAAGCTCTCCTTGGCGCTGACGACTATTGTATCAAACCCGGACTTGTCATATATGTCATAAAACTCACTCACATCGGTTAAATCCGCTTTGTTTATACATATCAAAGGATTAATATCGGCATAAACAGCAGATGTAATCAGCTTATCGACAACTCTCAAATTCGGTTTTGGATTCACTGCGGAAAACACAATTGCAATCTGCGTCACGTTTGCCACAGGCGGTCTGATAAGTTGATTTTTCCTCGGATGAATTTCCGTAATCATACCGGTTTTTGAAGGCAAATCAATACGGCAAGTCACAACATCTCCAACAAGAGGCGTCACTCCTTCCTTTCTGAAGCGGCCTCTCGCCCGACACTCAAAAATTCCATCGGCGGTATCAATATAATAGAAACCGCCGATTCCCTTTATTATACGTCCGTTTATTGTTCCGTTTTCTGATTTCTGTAATATATCTGTAGACACTGGCATTAAATACTCTCCAAACTAAGCTTCCAAGCCGGGATCTTCTGCGCCTGCACCGCCGCTCTCGGAACCGCTGTTTGAACCGCCGCCCGAAGCTCCGCTTGATGTTCCCGAGCCGCTGTTTGAACTGCCGCCTGAAGTTCCGCCGGATGTTCCTGAACCGCTGTTTGAACCGCTGTTTGAACCACCGCTTGAAGAACTGCCACCCGAAGTTCCGCCGGATGTTCCTGAACCGCCTGTATTTCCTGAGCTTGTATTTCCGTTATCATTGTTTGAACCCGTATTACTGTTTTGATTATCTTTATTTGTGTTTGTATTTTCATTCTTGTTATCGGTTGTGTTATTATTTGTTGAAGTTCCGGTAGTATTCTGTGTACCGGGCTTTTCTGTAACAGCCGGTGCAGAAGTCTTTTCGGGACCGTTGCTTACATAAATATAAACCATATCCCCTGCTGAAACCTTACTTTTTGCGCTCGGCTCCTGCTTGAATACAAGACCCTTGTCAACCTCAGCATTAGCTTCTTCTCTGATTGTATACTTAAGACCCAGCTTTTCAAGGTCTTCTATTACCTCATCAATCTCCATTTTTCTGTAGTCGGGGATAACGACCTCGCTCTCGCCGGAACTTACGATTACACTGATGATTATAGAATCACTCTTGCCAACCAACTGACCTGATGACGGAGTTTGTTCAAGAATTGTTCCTACAGGCATAGTGCTTTCCTTCTTGCCCTTTTCGATTATGCTGAACTCAGCGCCGTACTGCTTTTGTGCGTCCTTAAGCGTCATACCTACAACAGTGGGTATCTTAACCATGTCCTTTTGTGTTCCGAATATGCCAAATCCATCTGTGAAGGCATACGAAACCGCAAAACCCACAGCAAGGACAGCCAGTGCCGACAGGAAAGCGATAAATGCCACCTTGCGGTCTTTTTTCTTTTTCATTCGTCTCGCCCGCTTTTCATTAAGTCTTGCAATAGCCTCATATTCTTCATCCTGCTCGTCAAAATCGTCATAATCATTACCGGGAATATCAAATCCGTTATCATCTATATCGTCAATCACCGGCATTTTTAAAGTATTGTCAAGATTATCTTCGGAAATAACACTTTCTGTACGCCTTCTGCCTAGTGGAGCCTCTGACGAAAAATTAACATTCGGATTTGCGAGCATCATTTTCAGCTCAGCTATCATCTGAGTTACGGAAGAATATCTTCTGTCCTGTTCCTTCGACATTGCCTTCATGACTATATATTCAAATGACTTAGGCACCTCAGGATTAAGCTGAGTAACCGGAGCGGCATTCTCTTGCAAATGCTTGATTGCTATAGCCACCGGACTGTCATCGTCAAACGGCAAAGTACCGGTAAGCATCTCATACATAACAACACCCATAGAATATATATCCGTTCTTTCGTCGGTATATCCGCCTCTTGCCTGTTCGGGCGAGAGATAGTGTGCGGTTCCTATGGTGTTATTGTTAGCCATTGTCATTGTCGCCTGAGTTGTTGCTCTTGCGATCCCGAAATCAGTAATCTTAAGCGTGCCGTCAGGCGTCATTATAATATTCTGAGGCTTTATATCTCTGTGAATTACGGAATTATTATGTGCTTCTTCAATACCTTCACATATTTGAATAGAAAAGTTTGCGGCATCACGCCACGGAATTACTCCCACTCTGTCTATGTAATTTTTCAGAGTCTCACCTTCAATGAGTTCCATAACAATATAGTGCATACCTGCCTCACAGCCGACATCATAAATCGATACTATATGCGGATTAGACAAGCTTGCGGCTGCCTGTGCCTCAACATTGAAACGGCGTACAAACTCCTTGTCGTCACGGTAATCCTCTTTTAAAACCTTAACGGCTACATATCGGTTGAGCTGCTTATCAAACGACTTATAAACATTCGCCATTCCGCCCTTTCCTATTTCTTCTAATATTTTATATCTGCCGTCTATATCTTTTCCAATTAAATTCATACGGATTCTTCCTCCTCTAAAATGCGTATAGTAATGACGGTTATATTATCAACGCCGCCATTATTCTTTGCAAGGTTACACAAATACTCGGAAATATCTTTTGAACTGCTGTAATTTTTGACAGTGTCCAAAATCGTTTCATCATCTACCATACCGCTGAGTCCGTCACTGCACATTATAATACTGTCTCCGGCTTTATATTCGTATTCAAATATATCTGCCCTTGTATTTTTTTCACTGCCTATAGCTCTTGTGATAATATTCTTTTGAGGATGAACTCTTGCTTCTTCTCTGGTGATTGAACCGTTTGCAACCATTTCTTCGACCACCGAATGGTCAACCGTTATCTGATATATCTCGTCTTTTCTGCAGGCATATGCCCTGCTGTCACCCACGTTGGCTATGTAACCTTCATTATCGGCAAAAACACAAATAACCGTTGTAGTTCCCATTCCCATGCGGCTATCATCTTTCCGTGAAAGATTATATATACTCTCATTTGCAGAATTAACAGCATCGTTTATTTTGCGCGGTATATCAGAAACCTCATTATCGCCGTCACATTCCAAAATATTGCTCAGTGATTCAGTAATAAAATCAATAGCAAGCTGACTGGCGACTTCGCCCGCATTGTGACCGCCCATGCCGTCTGCAATCACACAAAAGCCCGGCTGAGTATTATGCTCAAACCCGCAAATGCAGAAATTGTCCTCGTTGAGTTCACGTACGCATCCCGTGTCGGTAATGCCGTATACATCAAACTTCAATTTCAATCATTCCTTTCTATATAAGTCTACCCACTTTAGCCCGCCGTAACCTGTTATTTGATACTACTCCGCAGCTGACCGCAGGCAGCGGATATGTCGCTGCCCATCTCGCGCCGAACGGTCGCAGAGATTCCGTTCTTTTCTATTATTCCTCTGAACCGCTCAATACTCTCAGCACTGCCGGCAGAAAATCCGGTTCCCTCAACAGAATTAACGGGTATCAGATTCACATGGCACAACATTCCTTTAAGCTGCTTCGCAAGCGCCAGTGCGTTATTTTCAAAATCATTCACGCCATGTATTAGCGTATATTCAAAGGTTATTCTTCTTCCTGTTTTCTCAGAATAATATCTGCATGCTTTAATCAGCTTTTTAATGCCGTACTTCTTATTGACAGGCATTATTTCACTTCTTGATTCGTCGTCTGTTGCATGAAGCGATATTGCAAGCGTAATCTGCAAATTCATATCGGCAAGCCTGCAAATCTTCTCAACCAGTCCGCAGGTGGATATTGTTATATGCCTCTGACCTATGCCAAGTCCCAATGGATTATTGACGTTTTCAATGAACTTTATAACATTGTCGAAATTATCAAACGGCTCGCCGACGCCCATCATCACAATATTCGATATACGCGTTCCTATATCGCGCTGAACCGTAATAATCTGGTCGATTATCTCACCGGAGGTCAGATTGCGAACCTTGCCGTTTTTAGTCGAAGCGCAGAACCTGCACCCCATAGCACAGCCTACCTGCGATGAAATACATATCGAATAACCATGATGATACTTCATCAGCACGGATTCAATATAATTGCCGTCGCTTAATTTTAACAAATATCTGCGTGTTCCGTCAAGTCTTGAAACAAACTTTTTTTCAACAATCAGATTTCCGGTAGTACAGCGTTGCGAAAGCTTATCTCTGAGAGCCTTTGAAATGTTTGTCATTTCATCAAAGTCTGTTACGCCTGCTTCAAACAGCCACTTATATATCTGCTTTGCACGAAATTTCTGTTCGCCAATTGAAACAATGTACTCTTCAAGCTCAGTCTGAGTGAAGTCCTTCAGGTTTAGTCTTTGTGGTTTATTAATTATATCCGTCATATCTTCTAACTTTCATATAAATTTTTGCCCCTCTGTCACAATTCGTGCGACACCTATATCAAAACAACTAATGCTTTATCAATCTTGCGATATAAAATCCGCTTCCGCCCTCAACATGAGTCAGCAGCGTCCTTTCATAATCAAGATTAAATTCACTGTGAGTGTTTAAAAAGTTCTTAATCTGCATCTCATTTTCCTGCTTTAAAATGGTACACGTACTGTATACCAAAACTCCGCCGGGCTTGACATATTTTGAGGCAGTATCTAAAATCCGGCTCTGTATCTGAACAAGCTCTTCAATGTCCTCAGGCTTCCTGTGACGCTTTATATCGGGCTTTGTATGTATAACCCCAAAACCCGAACACGGTGCGTCAACAAACACTCTGTCCGCAGCACCGGCATACCTTTCATCAAAAACGGCAGCGTCCTTAAGCTCCGGTTTGATAATATCTATTCCAAGCCTCTTTGCCGCTTTGTCAATCAGTTCAATCTTATGTTCATGTATATCAAAAGCAAGAATTTTGCCGGTGTTGTTCATACGTTCGGCAGCGGCAGTAGTCTTGCCACCGGGCGCCGCACACATATCGATTATAAATTCGCCAGGCTTTGGATTGAGCGCTATAACCGCAAGCTGTGAGCTGCGGTTTTGAAGCGTGTAATACCCGGCTTTGTATGCCGCCGAGCTGTTTATATCAAGCTTGCCTTTAACATGAAAACACACGTCAATCTCGCTGTCCGCACAGACCTCTATGCCATCGCGTTTTAAAATCCCAATAAATTTATCTTTATCAAGCTCTCCACCGGTACAGCAATCCGACTTTAATCTGTTTGCCCGTATCATTGGATTGTACGACTTGTTCGCTGCGTCATGAATCAACTCGCAGGTCTCAAGGCCATACTGCTCAGTGAGCATTTCAGTCAGCCAGACGGGATATGAATATCTGACCGACAAATACTTTACTTTGTCTCCGCTTTTGTCAGGCTGTTTAACTGCCGATTTGTTTCTTGAAAGATTACGCAATATGCCGTTGATAAATCCGCTTGACCTTGACGCATATTTCCTTGCAAGCTTGACACTCTCGTTACACGCCGCCGAATCCGGAACCTTATCCAGAAACATAATCTGATATGCTCCGGCTTCAAGTATGTTCCGCACCTGAACCGACATCTTTCTGATTTTAACTTTAGAAAACTGCATAATATAAAAGTCCAGCAGCTCACGGTTCTTGACACAGCCCATAACGATTTCCGTGATAAATCCCTTGTCAACGTCCGTAAATAAATTATTCTTAAGCTCGTCAGCAAGAGCCTTGTTCACATAAGCATTATCTCTGTCAAGTTTAAACAATATTTTTACCGCAGCCTCTCTTGCGTTCATCTCGTCAAAACTCCTTCTAATCACGTCTTCTGTTGTTTGACAGCAAAATAAGTCTCAGCAACATCATTATCGCCGAAAAAGCAGCTGCAACATATGTCATGGCCGCGGCGCTCAGAACCTTTCTTGCGCCCTTGATTTCCTCAGAGTTAAGCATACTATACGATTCAAGCGTTTTAAGCGCGCGGCTGCTCGCATTGAACTCAACCGGAAGCGTTATAATCTGAAACGCAACTGTTGCGGCATAGAGTATAATGCCGATCTTGATAATAACCGGCGCAAATCCGCCGAACGCCGACAGAATAAATCCAATCAAGATTATCGGCATAGCCGCCTTACTGCAAAAGCTGACAACCGGAACAATCGCATTTCTGACCCTTATCGGTCCGTATCCCGTTGCATGCTGAACAGCGTGTCCGCACTCATGGGCAGCAACGCCTATTGCACCGATACTGCTGCTCGCATATGTCGCATCTGACAAATTGACCACATTCGTACGCGGATCAAAATGGTCTGTCAGATTTCCTGCTACACGCTGTACACGCACAGAGCTAAGTCCGTTTCTGTCCAGTATCTGTCTTGCCGCGTCTGCTCCGGTCAGGCCGCGCACAGACGCAATCTGTGAATATTTGTTAAACGTACTGCTGACCTTAAACTGCGCCCACATAGCCAAAATAATTGCCGGTATAAGCAGCAGCATTGTAGTGTCATACATCCAATAATAATACATACTTACCTCCTGATTAAATTATACATTCGTCAGCCGAATATCGCACTATATCAATACTTCTCCGGCATCAATACTGTGACCGTTCAAATAACTCACCACATTCATTCGCTTCCCGCCCTTGAACTGAATTTCTTCAATCAATACGCTGTTTCCGTCGCCACAGGCAACGGCTAAATTTTTCTTGTTAACAGCAATTATTTCACCGGGCCGGGCGGTTGGCGGAACGGTCTCTCCGTGCTTTGCCATGTATATCTTCATTGTTTCCGATTTGTATGACGTGTATGCAACAGGCCACGGATTCGTGCCGAGAATTAAGTGAATAATCTCATCAGCCGGCTTTGACCAATCTATATGCCCGGTCTCCTTCGACATCATTTTAGCATAGTTTGCCTGCGAATCATCCTGCTTTTCTCTCGGCGCAGTGCCGTCACTTATTTGAGCCAAAGTTTTCACAATAAGCTCCGCACCCATAACGGACAATCTGTCGTGCAGCTCACCGGCAGTTTCATACTCGCCTATTTCGGTTTCTGACTTTAATATCATATCACCGGTATCAAGCGACTTTGCCATGTACATGGTAGTAACCCCGGTCTTTTTCTCACCGTCAATAACGCATCTCTGTATAGGCGCTGCGCCTCTGTACTTCGGCAGCAGTGAACCATGTACATTTACACATCCGTACTTCGGATAATTCAAAACATACTCCGGCAATAACTGACCGTAAGCCACAACAACGATTACATCGGGCTTCAGCTCACGCAGCTCACTTTCAAAGCTGTTGTTTCTCAAGGTCTCGGGCTGAAAAACAGGAATATTATATTGTAAAGCCCTTTCCTTTACAGGGGTGTATTGCATCTTATGACCTCTGCCCTTAGGCTTATCCGGCTGTGACACAACACCCACAACCTGATTTGCTCCGTCTTCAACTATTGCACTGAGGCACGGCACCGCAAAATCCGGCGTACCCATAAATAATACTTTCATATGCTGTATTTTCTCCTAATATTCTCTTATCAATCTTTGCACTCTATATTATTATGATTATACAACAAACTGTCAAATATATCAAGCAATTTTAATATTTTTCTAAATATTTCATTTACAACGTAAAACTGCTGTGATATAATAATCACATATTATATAATAAATATTCTCACTAAGAAAATCGTATGTTCATTAATAAGAGGGTGTCAAAATTGAAAAAATTCCCAAACAAACTAATCAGCGTGATGATTGTCGCAGCAATGCTGCTGTCTGTCGTTCCTGCTTCGGTATTTGCCGATAAAGCAGATACTTCGGACGATTTGACCACAATCTATTCATACGGTTACCTGACATATTATATCAATGATGACAACACAATAACAATTTACGGTTGTAATCCAAGCGCAGTAACCATAGATATACCTTCTGAAATTGACGGCAACAGCGTTACAAGTATTGGAAGTGATGCGTTTTATGATTGCGACAGCTTAACAAGTATAAACATTCCAAACGGCGTTACAAGTATTGGTAGTTCTGCGTTTGCATATTGCAGAAGCTTAACAAGCCTAACCATTCCAGACAGCGTTACAAGTATTGGATATGATGCGTTTTATTATTGCAACAGCTTAACAAATATAAACATTCCAAACGGCGTTACAAGTATTGGTAGTTCTGTGTTTTCCAATTGCAGCAATTTAACGAGCATAACTATTCCAAACAGCGTTACTTTAATTTGTTATGATACGTTTTTACATTGCATCAATTTATCAAGTATAAATGTTGAAGAAGATAATCCAAAATACAGTTCTATGAATGGAGTTTTATTTAATAAAGACAAAACCGTATTAGTATGCTGTCCCGGAGCAAAGACCGGAACTTATACTATCCCCAACAGCGTTAAAAATATTGGAAATTATGCATTTTCTGATTGCAGCAGCTTAACAAGTATAAACATTCCAGACAGCGTTACGAGTATTGGAAATAATGCATTTTCTGATTGCAGTGCCCTGACAGGCATAAATTTACCAAACAAAATTGTAAGTATCGGAATTTATGCATTTTCAGGTTGCAACAGCTTAACAAGTATAACCATTCCAAACAGCGTTATAAGTATTAAATATGGTGCGTTTAATGGTTGCAACAACTTAACAAATATAACTATACCAAACAGTATTACAATTATTAATACTTGGATGCTTGTGGCTTGCAAAGGCTTAACAAATATAACTATACCAAACAGCGTTACAAGTATTGATAGAGGTGCATTTGATGGTTGCAGCAACTTAACGAGTATAACCATACCAAACAGCGTTACAAGTATTCAATGGGAAGCTTTTTCCGGTTGTAGCAGTTTGACTAATGTATATTATTCCGGCACTGAGGAAGAATGGAATAATATAGATATTGGTTCATCTAATGAAGATTTGACAAATGCTGTAATACATTACAATAGTAATGTCAGTGTCATCACCCCAATATCTGACAAGATTAACGTAACCAAAGATATTAACGGGGATAAATTTGTGTTTACTGTTACACCGGTTGAAGGAGAGACTGTTGACTTGTCAGGTATACAACTATTTGCTGCTGAATACAGCGACGATTATGTTGTGACAGATATAAAATCCGGAATAAATGAAGAATTCGAGAACGGCGTACAGCTTACGGTGGATATTCCGCAGTCAGAGAATTATAAGCTGTACATTTGGGATGATAATATGCATCCGCTTATTGAAGCAGTTCAATAATTTGCTTATGCAGAACGTCGGAATTTCCGGCGTTCTCTTTGTCTTTGTAAAATATTTTTTGTTTTATTACTTGCAAAATACGGCGTATAATAGTATAATTGTGACAATTAATGTTATGGAGTGATATTATGATCAGAATAATAGATTACGGAGCAGGGAATCTGCGTTCGGTTGAGAAAGCTCTTGAGTTTTTGGGCTTTGAGACTGAAATAACTTCAGATTCCAAAAAGATTTTGGAAGCAGACAAAGTAATTCTTCCGGGAGTCGGAGCATTCGGCGACTGTATGAAGTCGATTAATGACAAAGGGCTAAGCGGCTGTATACATAAGGTTATTGAAAGCGGTACGCCGTTTCTTGGGATTTGCCTCGGCTTGCAGCTGTTGTTTGAATCGAGTGAGGAATCGCCCGAAGCAAAGGGTCTCGGTATCTTTGAGGGTGAAATCAAAAAAATCCCCCACACTGACGGACTTAAAATACCGCATATGGGCTGGAATTCTATTGATTATAAGCCGGATTGTCCGATATTTAAGGATTTGGGCAGTGAGCCGTATGTTTATTTCGTACACTCGTTTTATATGGAGCCTGAGGACAAGAGCATTATATCGGCAACTACCGAGTACGGCCACACACTGCCGATTTCACTGCACAAAGACAATGTGTATGCGACCCAGTTCCACCCGGAAAAGAGCGGAAATCTGGGGCTTAAAATACTTAAAAATTTCGGCAGTCTGTAAGTCTGAAGCAGGAGGGCAATAATATATGTATGCAAAACGAATAATCCCATGTCTTGATGTAAAAAACGGGCGTGTTGTTAAAGGTGTGAATTTCGTCAACCTGATTGACGCAGGGGATCCGGTCGAGGTTGCGAAGGTATATAACGAGGCAGGAGCGGACGAGCTTGTCTTTTTGGATATAACGGCAACGCACGAGGCAAGAAACACTGTTGTTGAAATGGCGCGAAAGGTGGCAGAAACGGTCTTTATCCCCTTCACTGTGGGCGGTGGAATAAAATCTGTCGATGACTTTCGTGAGCTGCTGCTACAGGGCGCTGACAAGATTTCTATAAACTCATCGGCTATACGCAATCCGCAGCTTATATCCGATGCGGCACAGAAGTTCGGCAGCCAGTGCGTAGTTGTAGCGATTGACGCAAAACACCGTGAAAACGGTGGCTGGAACGTCTATATAAACGGCGGCAGGATTGACACGGGTCTTGATGCTGTCGAGTGGGCAAAGAAAGCCGAAGGGCTTGGCGCAGGCGAAATTCTTCTGACCTCTATGGACTGTGACGGAACAAAGGCCGGATATGACATTGAGCTTACACGAACAATCTCAGAAGCGGTCAATATTCCCGTTATCGCTTCCGGCGGAGCCGGCGAAATGTCTCACTTTAAAGAAGCCCTGACGGACGGAAAGGCGGACGCCGCTCTTGCAGCCTCGCTCTTCCACTTCAGGGAAATTGAAATAAACGACCTGAAAAATTATCTTGAGAAAGAAGGAGTACCTGTTCGCAGAACAGAAAAATAAATGGACTACAAACAAACACTCGAATATATTCACAGCATTCCAAAATTCAACAGAATTCTCGGCAACGACCTGCTTCGTATACTTCTGGATATGATGAATAATCCGCAAAATGACTTGAAGTTTATTCATATAGGCGGTACAAATGGCAAGGGCAGCACATGCACAATGATTGCCGAAATATTAAAGCAGGCAGGTTACAAGGTAGGCTTGTTCACATCTCCGTATCTGGAATACTTTAACGAACGAATAAGAATAAACGGTGTACCGATTTCAAATGATGAGCTTGTTGAAATAGTCGGATATGTCAAGGACATTTCCGAAAGGTACGACGCAAAAGTCTCGGAATTCGCTTTTGACACGGCAGTCGCAATCGAGTATTTTCACAAAAACAAATGCGACTTTGTGGTGCTTGAGGTCGGACTCGGCGGCAAGCTTGACGCAACAAACGTCATTGAAAACCCGACAGCTGTCGGATTTACCGCAATCGGACTTGATCACTGCCAGTATCTTGGAAACACTCTTGACGAAATTTCAAAGGATAAGTTCGGGATTATCAAGCCAAATTCAAATGTTGTCTTGTATCCAATACAGGACAAAGTCGTGTTTGAAAACGCAAATCAGGTATGCAAAACGCAAAACGCCGAGCTTATAGTACCAAATACAAAAGATATTTCGAATACAGACAGTAAGGGCAACAGCTTTGTATATAAAAATGAAAAATACGCCCTCGCAATGGAGGGTGAGTTTCAGGTTTATAATGCGGTAACCGCAATAGAGCTTGCAAACGTTATAGATAAAAAGGGGTATAGGATAAGCAATTCAGACATTAGAAACGGCCTTAAATCCGCAAAAATAAACGGCAGGCTCGAATACCTCAATAAAAATCTGGTTATAGACGGCGCGCACAATCCTCAGGCGATTGCTGCGCTTCTTAAAGCGCTCTCTCAAACCAAACGTCAGATATACTTTTTGACTGCGGTCATGCAGGACAAGGACTATTCAGAAATAGTAAAACTGATTTCGGACTTTGCCGCAAAAAATAATTCTGAAGTTGTCACAACCGAGGTTGATATGCCTAGATGCTTATCATGCAATGAATTAAGCAATGAATTTTCAAAGCATAGTATTAACTCAACGGCAATAAAACAAAGCGCCGCAGCGCTTAAAGAGCTTACAAACAGGACTTCTGAAAATCCCAACGCATTAATATGCGTGTGCGGCTCGCTGTATTTAGCCGGAGAGATACGCAGGAATTAGCAGCCCTCTCCGGCGCCTACGGCGCCACCTCTCCCGTAGGGAGAGGCAAAATAAAAACTCTATTTTTCCTGCTCTTTGGCTTCAAGCAGCTTTGGCGTTACATATACCGTCTGGTTTCGTTCGTATATCACAAAGCCGGGCTTTGCTCCGTTCGGTTTTTTCACATTTTTGACCTGTGTGAAGTCAACCGGAACCTGAGCCGAATTCTTTGCCTTGCTGTAATATGCAGCAAGCTGAGCCGCTTCAAGTATTGTATTATCCGGCGCTTCGCCTGTTCCGTTGGTACGGATCAGAGTATGCGAACCGGGGATTTCCTTTGTATGCAGCCAAATATCCGTAGAATACGACATACGAATTGTGAGCTCATCATTTTGCTTATTGTTTCTGCCGACAAGAATTTCATAGCCGTCGCTTGACACAAACCTCATCGGACTTGACTTCTGCGGCTTCTTTTTCTTTTTCGCATTCCCGCTTCTTGAAATATATCCCTGTTCGGCAAGCTCGTCCTTTATTTCATTCAAATCATTCGGTGATTCAGCCTTTACAATACTGTCAAGAACCGTCTCAAGATATGCGAGTTCCTCCTCTGCGCCTGAAATCTGCTCGGCAGAGTGTTCCTCTGTCACCTTTGCCTTGTTATACTTCTTATAATACTTCTGTGCGTTCTGCGCAGGCGAAATATCAGGGTCGAGCTTTATGGTCATAGTCTTGTTGTTATCGTAATAGTTTTCAACCTCAACCTCACTCATTCCGTACTTAACCTTATACATACTCGCAGTCAGTAAGTCGCCGCAAATCTTATACTTTTCCCTGTCCTTTGACTTTTCGAGATTTCTGCGGTGCATAGCAAGCTTTTTAGTACACCTGTCGATATTATTATTAACCAGCTTAAATATATCCGCGCTCTTTTGCCTCATACGCTCCTGTGCGGCGCGAGTTAAATAATAATCATCGATTGCTTCACTGATGCTATCGACCTTCTTTATTTTCACAGACTCACCGTACTGCGTAAGCTCAATACACGAAAAAGCAAGCGGTTTTCGGGTATTACTATCAAGCACAACACACGGTGAATAGTTATTGCTGCTGATGTCACCGCATATTGATTGAACATACGTTACAAATTTGGCTTCGTCAATCTCGTCCTTTGTAACCTTTGTATGCCCGGCAAAGCGATAGACTATTTCTCTGGCAATAAGCGGACTCATGCCCATAATCCGAGACAACAGAAACTTATCAAGAAGAGTATCGCCGCTCTGCTTTGCCAAATCGTTCATAAAGTCCACAAGTGAAAAGTCAGTCGGCGCAATCTTGTCCTGCTTCGGCGGAAGCTCATATATAAAGCCGGGCAGGATTTGTCTGACCGCGCTGACTGTAAAATCAACATGCTTTGCACTGTCAAGAATCTTGTTGTTCTCGTCAATAAATATAATATTGCTGTGTCTGCCCATAATCTCAATAATTATCGACTTAATTCCCAAATCACCGAGTTCGTTATAGCTTTCGATATCTATCTTAATTATTCTGTCAAATTCTATCTGGCTTACTGCAGCTATCCTGCCGCCTGACAAATGCTTGCGCATGAGCATACAGAGCATAGGCGGAGTCATAGGGTTTTCACGCTTTGCCTCAGTAAAATGAACCCTTGCGTTTGACGCACTCGCAGAAAGCAGCAGCCGATAGCTGCCGCTGAATGTCCGTATTGAAATTATAATTTCGTCGGCTTCGGGCTGATAAATCTTATCAACCTTACCGCCGACGATTTTTGTATTTAATTCATGCACGATGCTGTGCGTTACAAATCCATCATATGACATGAGTGTCCCCCTCAGTCGCCTACGGCGACAGCTCCCCTAAAGGGGAGCCTTATTATTTCAGTGCGTCTGCCTTGTCAAGTCTCTCCCAAGGCAGGTCAAGTTCGTTTCTGCCAAAGTGACCGTATGCGGCTGTTTGCTTATATATAGGTCTGCGCAGATCGAGTGATTCGATTATTCCCTTAGGCGATAAATCAAATACCTTCATCACTCTGTCAGCAATTTCAAGATCGTCAATTACGCCGGTTCCTCTTGTGTCAATTCTGAGAGATACAGGCTTTGCAACGCCGATTGCATATGCAAGCTGTACCTCACACGCTTTTGCAAGACCGGCTGCAACGATATTCTTTGCAACATATCTTGCGGCATATGCCGCGCTTCTGTCAACCTTTGTCGGATCCTTGCCGGAGAACGCACCGCCGCCGTGGCTTGCGTATCCGCCGTACGTATCAACGATTATCTTTCTGCCGGTATGACCGCTGTCGCCCTGAGGACCGCCGATTACAAAGCGTCCTGTAGGATTGATATAGATAATCGTGTCGTCGTCCATGAGTTCATCACCTATAACCGGTCTGATAACATACTTTTCAATATCCTCATGAAGCTGCTCCTGAGTTACGCTCTCATTGTGCTGGGTTGAAACAACAACCGTGTCAACACGCTTCACGCTTCCGTCATTGTTATACTCAACTGTGACCTGAGACTTGCCGTCGGGACGAAGATAACCCAATGTTCCGTTCTTGCGAACCTCTGTGAGCTTTTTTGCCAGCTTATGCGAAAGATAGATAGGCATCGGCATATATTCGTCCGTTTCATCACACGCAAAGCCGAACATCATGCCCTGATCGCCTGCGCCATCGACATCTACACCCATTGCAATATCGGGCGACTGCTCGTCCAATGCAACGAGAACAGCGCATGTGTCGCAGTCGAATCCGTATTTTGCTCTGTCATAGCCTACCTCTCTGATTGTTTCACGTGCAATCTTTTTGATGTCAACATACGTACTCGTTGTAACCTCACCCACGACCAGAACCAATCCGGTCGTCACGGTTACCTCAACAGCAACACGAGCCTTGGGGTCGTCAGTCAAAATTGCATCAAGGATAGCATCAGAAATCAAATCCGAAATTTTATCCGGATGACCTTCTGTTACTGATTCAGATGTAAATAATCTTCTATACATGTTTCATTATCTCCTTTGATATATTGTCAATACTGTCATTTGCATCAATGCAGACTATATTATGCCCGTACTCTTTCTCAAGAAGCGAAAAGACCTCCATAAAACCGCAGCGTGTATTGCTCATAAGTTCAATACTCTTTTCGTATAGTTCAACATTGTCGCGGGTTTCTTCAATGCGTTCCTTACAGGTTTTCGGATACACGTCCAGGAAGAAGCAAATATCGGGCTTAAGCAGCTTTTCACAACCCATATTCATTTCAAAAACCCAGTCAAAATCACACTTGCCACTTTTGCCCTGATATGAGAGGGATGAATAGTAATATCTGTCACAAAGCACTGTATATCCGTCGTCAAGGTATTTCTTGATACCTGTTTCCGGGTCAGTGATATGCTCAATTCTGTCGGCGAGAAACAGCGCCGCCTGAAGATGCATATCCTTTTTCAGACTTTGCGACAAAATACGTCTCAAATACCTACCGGTCTCACCGTCAGTCGGCTCCGCAGTGACGTAAACCTTCTCTCCGCGCCGTCTCAGTTCATCGGCTAAAATATTTATCTGTGAACTTTTACCCGATCCGTCAAGACCTTCAAACACAATAAACTTACCCATTTTATCCACCGTTAATCTTTAATATCTTTCTACTTGCTGCTCTGGCCGTAGTACGCGTTTTCACCGTGTTTTCTGTTATAATGCTTATCTAAGATATACTTACCCATTCTTGTCACGCCGGAATTTATAATTTCGCAGCGATATGCCATCTTTGCAACCTCTTCAAGCACAACGGAATTATGAACCGCATTTGCAGGGTCAGTACCCCATGTAAACGGCGCATGATTAAACACCAAAACTCCCGGAATCGCATTCGGGTCTTTATCCTCAAAAGTTTCAATTATTACCTTTCCTGTATTGAGCTCATAGCCGTCTTCGATTTCAGCCTTTGTCAAAGCTCTTGTACACGGAATATCGCCGTAGAAGTAATCAGCATGAGTTGTTCCGTATGCGGTAATCACTCTGCCCGCCTGAGCCCATGAGGTAGCATATGAAGAATGAGTATGTACAACACCGCCTATATCGGGAAACGCTTTATACAGCTCAATATGCGTTGGTGTATCCGATGACGGATTGAGCCTGCCCTCCGCAACCTTGCCTGTGCTTAAATCAACGACAACCATATCTTCGGGCTGCATCTTGTCATATTCAACGCCTGACGGCTTTATCACAACCAGGCCTTTATCTCTGTCGATACCCGAAACATTTCCCCATGTGAAAGTCACAAGTCCGTGCTTAGGCAGCATCATATTTGCCTCATAAACCTTTTGTTTTAATTCCTCTAACATAATTATCCCCCAAAATCAATTCACTACAGACTTTTTGCCTGCTTTTTTATATCTTTAAGGCGCTTCATCACGTCATTTTCACCCTTGCCGAAGTAGTCGTGAAGAATTTCATACTCGGCATAGAGCTTGTCGTATGTCTCAACATTTTCGGGAATCGGCTTGTAATAATGAGCCTTGACCTTGCCCATTACTTTTGCACATTCTTCAATAGTGTCATATCCGCCGTTTTTCTTACCTGCTGCAACTGCACCGAACATTGCCGAGCCAAGCGCCGGCGTCTGAGATGATGCGGAAATCTTTATGTCTCTGTTTGTGACGTCGGCATAAATCTGCATCATAAATGCGTCTTTTTCGGCTATGCCGCCTGCCGCATACAGCTCTGTAATCGGAACACCGCTCTTTTCGAATGTGTCAATAATCTTTCTTGTGCCGTATGCAGTGGCTTCTATCAGAGCTCTGTATACCTCTTCGGGTCTTGTCAAAAGATTAAGGCCAAGTATAACACCGGTCAGGTCAACGTCAACCAAAACGCTCCTGTTTCCGTTCCACCAATCAAGCGCAAGCAAGCCGCTCTCGCCGGGTTTTTGTTTTTCTGCCTTAGTTCTGAGAAGCTGGTGTATATTCATATCCATAGCCTTTGCCTCTCTGTAATAGCTCTCCGGCACACAGTTCTTGACAAACCAATCAAAATGGTCGCCGACACAGGACTGACCCGCCTCGTATCCGAGGTAGCCCGGGATAATTCCGTCCTGCACAACGCCACACATACCGGGAACGATTTTCTCTTCATTGCCGAGCAAAACATCGCAGGTCGACGTGCCTATAATCATGAGCATTTTTCCCGGAGTTGTCACACCGACCGCCGGAAGCGCAACATGCGCGTCAACATTGCCTACAGCAACCGCGGTTCCGGGCATCAGACCGGTAAGCTTTGCGGCCTCACGCGTAATCTCGCCCGCCTTTTCGCCGATTGGTGTAACTTCGCAGCCGATCTTTTCCTCAACAAAGTTTTCAAGCTTAGGGTTAAGCGACTTAAAGAACTCCTTTGACGGAAATCCGTCTTTCTTGTTCCACATAGCCTTATAACCGGCTGTACAGCTGTTACGTGTTTCCTTGCCGGTCAGCATCCAGATAATCCAATCAGCCGCCTCGACAAACTTATCCATTGCGTCATAAACTTCGGGCGCCTCCTCCGCTATCTGCCATACCTTCGGTATCATCCATTCGGAGGAAATCTTTCCGCCGTATCTGCTAAGCAAATCCTTATCGGATTTTTCGGCAATTTCGTTCAGCTTGTTCGCATATTTTTGCGCAGCGTGATGCTTCCACAGCTTGACATATGCGTGAGGATTTGACTTGTATTCATCAAGGAAACACAAAGGAGTTCCATCGCTTTTAACCGGAAGCACTGTACATGCGGTAAAGTCAATGCCGACTCCAATCACGTTCTCAGGCTCAACCCCGCTGTCTCTTAAAACAGCCGGTATTGTGCGACCTAACACATCAAGATAATCCTGCGGATGCTGAAGCGCCCAATCAACACCGAGACGTGTTTTCCCGTCAGGCAAATACTCATACATTACGGCATGCGGATATTCAAGAGTTGACGCTGCAACCTCTTTGCCGGTATCTACCTCAACAAGTACAGCTCTGCCTGACAGCGAACCAAAGTCAATACCGATTGAATACTTTTTGCTCATATCACAACATCTCCATTTCAAGACAACTGTATATTTCTGTCAAATCATATTATTTAGAGTATACACATAATGACATCAAAAATCAAGTATATACATGAAAATTTTTTATTAATTATTCAAAGTGTCAGGCACCATCTCTGTCACTTCGTATAACATCTATACTGAAGGCTTGATATAATTTAAAAGATCTTCTTTTTCATTTTTGACTTTCTCATCCATGACAGCATACAGCGCCTTATTGAGTACAACGCCTATTTCTTTACCCCTGTAACCGAGGTCAATGCAATCATGCCCGTCAATCGCAAGCTGTTTTACTCCAAAACACGAATTGCTCTTAATAAGCTCATTCAAAATACGAACAACCTTGTCAAGTTCACAAAGACGCCCGGCTCTGAATTCGGGAGCCTGAGCCAGAATATCGGCTCTTTTGACGGCAAGAAGATACCGAAGCTGTGTTTCTCCAAATTTATTAAGCTTTCGGCGCACTGCTTTGCGCGAGGGCAAAACCGTATCGCCGTGAACTCTCACAAGTTCAGTAACCGAATTTGCAAACTCATTGTCTGTCTTGAGCCGTTTCAGCGCCGTCTTTGCATATTTCTCAGATATTTCGGCATGGTTATAAAAATGGTCGATCTCCATACCGCCGCCAATAATCTCAGTTGTACGGCTTTCAGGCTTGCCGGCGTCATGGAACAGCATTGCGGTTCTCAGAACCGGATTTCGCTCCACGCCGTCTATAGCATGAAGAGTATGCTCCCACACGTCATAGCAATGATACTCGGTGTTTTGAGGAAAGTCAAACATACACTCAATTTCCGGTATACAGACAGCTATAATATCTCTGAACTCACGCAATACTCTCGTACAATCACAGCCGCACATGAGCTTTTTGAACTCGCTGAAAATCCGCTCTGTGGCAATGTTTTTAAGCAGCTCCTTTGTCTTATGCAGGGCAAGAGCTGTCTTTTCTTCAATTTCAAAGCCCAAAACCGCCGCAAATCTTAAAGCGCGCAGAATTCTGAGCGCATCCTCTTTAAACCTCTCTTCGGGGTCGCCGACGCAGCGTATACGTCTGATTCGGATATCGGACATACCGCTGAAAATATCAAGAACTCCGCTTTCGCTTCTGCCGTCAAAGGCGAGCGCATTCATAGTAAAGTCGCGCCTTGACAAATCCGACTTAATATCGGTAACAAACTCAACTCTATCAGGGCGTCTGCTGTCGGAATATCCGAATTCGGTTCTGAAGGTTGTAATCTCGACAGGTATATGTTCTTCACCGGCAAGAACAGTCACTGTGCCGTGCTTAATTCCCGTATCAATGACAGGAAAATCTGCAAACACTGTTTTAACCTCGCTTGGCAGTGCGGAGGTTGTAACATCCCAATCCTCAGGCTCGGTGCCGAGAATACTGTCTCTTACACAGCCCCCTACAACAAAAGCGTCATAACCGCTGCTTTGGAGCTGCTTTAATATTGATTTAATCTGCTCAGGTACAGGTATCTGCATATGTTATACCATCTCTGTCCTTATAATTTAATCTGTGAAGCTCATTCTCTGTATTATTATCGGTGACACCGGCGTACCGCCCTCGGGGCCGAGACGCTTTGTATTCAGGAAATTATCAACCGTTTCCATGCCGTCAATCACCTTTCCGAAAGCGGCATACTGACCGTCAAGAAACGGAACGTCCGTATAACAAATAAAGAACTGACTGCTTGCCGAATCCGGATTCATGGCGCGTGCCATGGAAACAACGCCTCTCGTGTGGCTCAGTGTATTATCGGCAAATCCGTTTTGAATGAACTCACCCGGAATATTCTCACCGCTGCCGCCTGTTCCGTTGCCCTTAGGACATCCGCCCTGAGCCATAAAATCATCAATTACTCTGTGAAATGTCAAACCGTTATAAAATCCCTCAGAAACCAGCTTCTGAAAGTTTGCAACTGTTTTCGGCGCATACTGCGGATACAGCTCAATCGTGAATGTTTCGCCGTTTTTCATCTCAACCAATACCTTATCTGTAATCTTGCTCATTTAAATAACTTCCCTTCCTATTTTTATGATATAAAATTTCTAAGCTGCCAAACCCGAGTTTAATCCGGATTTGCTGAGCTAATCATACTTATTACTTCATCAAAGTCTATTAAGTCATACACATTCGGAGCAATACTCACTTCTGAAATTGAGCGCCAATAGTTTTGAAGCTCATATGCACCGGCAACTCTCTTGATAATATAATATCCGTAATCGGAACGGACAACGTCACTGACCTCGCCTATGCCGAGCGAAAAGGCGGCGTTTTCAAAATCTGACTGCATCTCTCCCTCGGGAAATGTGTATCCGGATTCGCTCTCGCCCGTATCCTCGTTGTATTCCTTCATAAGCCGTGCAAAATCCTGACCCGACTGTGCCTTGCCGGCAGCCTCACGCGCAACAGCGTCAGCCTTTCCTTTGTCAGTGTCATTCATTATTAAAATACTCTGAACAGTTACTCCCTTAGTACCGACATAGTCTGAAAGAATCTCTGTATCGTCAATGTACTTTTTGGAATTTTCACTGAACTCTTTTGCAACGCCCTCAAACACGGCAATATTAGTGTAGATTTTTTTGTATGTTTCTATGTCACTTATGCCGAGAAGTGCCGCATTTGCCAAGATTTTTTCCTCGTCGTTTGTTTCAATCGCGTCATCTATCAGCCTTGTCGCTTCATTTTTTGAACTATCAACAGAGTATCCGCATTTCTCCGCCATCTGCCTGAAAGCAACATCGTTTATCGCGTCATCAAGTGCGTCGTGAATCACGTTTTCTCTATAAGTTCTGCCGTTCGCACTCAAATCATTCCAGTCAAATCTTAAAATATCATCGGCTGTACTTGATGAAGCCGAGTTATCCGAGCTGTCTAAGTTACCAATTACCGCCTTATTAACAGTAATAACGGCATTATTATAGATATAATAACCGATATCGCTCAGCTTAATCTCCTCACCGCCGACAACCGCCGCAACATCCTCGCCAAAATCCTTCGCATCAACACCCGGATCTGAAGTATTCTGCGCCGAACCCGAATCGGAAAAACCCTGTGCGGTATTACCATTGTTCTCAACAATACCGCCGGAAGATGTCGCATACTTGCCGCAGCCGGATACCATAAAGATAATCGCAGCAGCCGATATCAAAGCTGCCGGTTTAATAAATATCTTATATTTCATAAATCTTTCGTCCTTAATATCTTAAATATATCAAAATCCAATAGTTACCGCACACCAATAATTATAGTTCAACAACCGGTATAAGTCAACCGAATTTTGCAAACAAATTAACGTGTTATACACAGCTATACCGACTGAGCAAAGCCGGAGTATTCCGTAAACAAAACCTGTTCGGTTTTTCTTGAAAACACAGTGACAGCACCCGGCTTTGAAAGCGAAAACTGCATTATGACCTTTCCGATACACTCGCCTATCAGGTTTGCTTTAACAACCAAGACATCCTTATCCACCCATGCGCCCGAAGCCGCATAAGGACAAGAATAGCGTGAAAACACTCCTCTTCTCATTGAATTAAAGCCAAACTCAATCTTCTGATTACCATGCACGCTTTCCAAAACAACCTTTCCGCAGCTGCCGCCGGTTACAATCCTGAGCTTATTCAGACCCAGATTATTCAGACCGAATTCAAATGTTTGATTAAACTCACGTGCTGTCTCCGACTTCAGTGGCTTTACCTCAAGATTTTCGCAAAGCCTTAAAAGCGAATCATATTTACTTTCGCTGTCCAAGTCCTCGCCTATGTAATCATATAACTCATGCCAGAACGATTCAAAAATAAGCTGCATTCCGTCTTTTCGGTCAGTGGTATCGGCGGTGGTGACAAGAATCATATTCTTATCCGGCAGACAAACTGCAAGCTGACCTGCCATTCCGTATATCATAAAACCGTTGTTTCGTATTCTCCAGAACTGATAACCGTATCCCTGCATTTCTTCGATAAAACTGCCCTTTACAAAGTTCGGAACCTGATAGCTTACCGCCTCCGAAATGTATTCATGTGAAACAATTTGCAGATTTTGCGCCTGTCCCTTATTCATCACCATATCGGCAACCGCAAGCAAGTCCATGGGATAAGCCATAAGTCCCGAACCGCCCTGACTTACTCCTGCTCCGTCCCTCATACAATACGCCTCGTCCGAAAATCCGATTTTTGTAAAACCGTTTTCTCTCAGGAAATCCAGCAGACTCATCTTTGTCAATTTCTCAATCAACGCTGTAAGCACATGCGAAGCAGACGTATCATACGAAAAAACAGTACCTGGTCTGTGGGTCGGCTCCTTTGTAAAATAACTCTCCGTCCAGTCATTTAAGACATGCTTATCAAACGTCGTACCGTTATGCGGAGTTGTCATCTTAAGCATGTCTCTTATTGTCGTTTCAACAAGAAAAGGATGAAATCCGTCTTTTGGCTTATATTCCGGAAAATAGCGCGTTATAGACTCATCGAGATTTATTGCTCCCTTATCCAAAAGTATTCCTATCGCAACCGAAACAAGACTTTTTGTGACAGAAAACATTCTATGTAATGAATCCCGCTTAAACGGAGCATAATACGCTTCGCAAATAAGCTTTCTGTCCTTTAAAATCAATATGCTGTGCATATCAATGCGGCAGTCTTCAAGAGATTTAATAAAGTTAATTATCCGCCTTGAATTTATTCCGACGCTTTCCGGTGCAGCGCTTTCAAAAACACAATTATTCAATGTAATTCATCCTCTGATTTTATTTTATACTATATTTCACAATTATATATATTTGACACTTAAAAGTCAATAGCCATGCCATGAATATTCTTTTAATAAAACTTTGTTCAGTGACATATATTTATATACATGACTATTTTCGGAGGTGTTACTATGTTTATTCATATTGTTAAGTCCGGCGAAACACTGAGTGGAATTGCTAAAAACTTCGGTGTGCCGCTGCAAATGTTTTTTGCCGACAACGGACTAAGTCAAAGCTCACAGGCAGTTATCGGTCAAGCCCTGATAATCCAGGAGCCGGACATACTTCACACAGTCAGGAGCGGTGAAACGCTGTTTTCTATAGCTCAAAGCTACGACACGACTGTCCTTCAATTACTGCGCAATAACTATTACTTAAAGGGAAACACAAGCCTTACCGCCGGACAGCTTTTGGTTATACAATACAAAAACCAAAACAAGGCGGTCTCGTTTGTCACAAACAGCTATGCATATCCGTTTATAAGCCGAGACCTGATGCGTGAACAAATGCCGTTTCTGACATATATAACACCGTTTACATACGGAATAAGAGCAGACGGCGGACTTGTAAATCTTGAAAATGATGAATGGATTATTGAAATGGCAGGAGAATACTCATCTCGTCCGCTTATGCACCTTTCAACCCTGACCGAAAGCGGCAGCTTCAGCAGTGACAGAGCAAATATGATTTTTGTAAATCCCGATTTGCAGGAAAAGCTGATTACTGAGACAATCAATAACATGCAGGCAAAAGGTTATGACGGACTGGATATTGATTTTGAGTTCATATATCCCGAGGACAGATTTAATTATGTAATGTTTCTGCAAAATGTGTATTCCAGAATAAACCCGCTCGGTTACCCGCTGTTTTCAGCTCTTGCGCCCAAGACAAGCGACACACAGCAAGGTCTGCTGTACGAGGGTCACGACTACGGCGCAATCGCCGCATCTGTCGATAAGGTTTTGCTTATGACCTACGAATGGGGCTATACCTACAGTGAGCCCATGGCGGTGGCGCCTATAAAAAACGTCGAAAATGTGGTCAAGTATGCTCTGACACGAATTTCTTCGTCCAAAATACTTATGGGGATACCAACCTACGGCTATGACTGGCCTTTACCGTTCGAGAAGGGAATAACACGTGCACAGTCACTCTCGCCCGTCGAATGTATACGTCTTGCCGAAAGGTTCGGAGCAATAATAGAGTATGACACCACAGCACAAACACCGTGGTTCAGATATACCGACGATACGGGTCAGCTTCACGAGGTCTGGTTTGAGGACGCACGGAGCATAACCGCAAAGCTGAACCTCGCCTCAAGTTATAACCTCTCCGGACTGGGTTACTGGAACTCTATGCGTGAATTCCCTCAAAACTGGGTAGTGCTGAACGACGGTTATAATATAATAAATGTATAATAAAAATGCTCCCCCCAATGGGGGAGCTATTTTCATAGGGCTCCCGCAAAGGCGTGCCTTTGTGGGAAAAAGAGCAAACACTGAGCAGTGCAGTTTTCAGCTTTAGCTGAAAACGAAACAGCACAGTGATTTGCGACGTCATCTTGAATATAACTTTGTCAGCTTTAAAAGCTTTGCGGCGAGTTCGTCAGTGAATGGGGTCATATCTTTAAGGCGCCACTGCCAGTTTGCGCCCATAGTTGACGGAGTATTCATTCTCGCATCGCTGCCGAGGTTCAGAATATCCTGCATTGTAATTATTGCAGTATCCGCCGTGCAGGCAAGCATTGACTTGATAAATCCCCAGTTATATCCCTCTTCTTCATTAAGGCGCAGATAATCAACCGTGAATTCCTGCGTTTCTTTCGACTGCGATTCAAACCAGCCCTTTAACGTATCATTATCATGTGTGCCAATATACACAACCGAGTTATGGCCGTAGTTATGCGGCAGGTAGTCGCTGTTGCTGCCGGGATAAAATCCAAACTGCATCACCTTCATACCCGGAAAGCCGCTGTACTTAAGCAATGCACGCACATCATCGGTAATCGTTCCCAAATCCTCTGCAATCAGTGAAGGCGACTCGCCGAATTCACGCTTGACCGCATTAAAGAAATCATTACCGGGTCCCTTAAGCCATTCGCCCTCAACAGCGTCCGGCTTTCCGTATTCTATTGCATAAAACGCGTCAAACGCGCGGAAGTGGTCAACACGCACTACGTCATACATATTAAGTGCAGCCGAAAGCCTCTTTATCCACCATTCGTATCCGGTTGACGCAAGATAGTCCCAGTTATAAAGCGGATTGCCCCATAGCTGACCTTTGGGCGCATAGCCGTCCGGCGGACAGCCGGCAACCTTAACAGGCGTTCTGTCAGGATTGAGCATAAGCACCTCGTTATGAGACCATGCGTCCGCACTGTCCTCGGCAACGTAAATCGGTATATCACCGATTATTTTTATATCCTGCTTGTTGGCGTAGGCTTTAAGAGCATTCCACTGCTTATAGAACTGATACTGAACATAAACCCAGAAGCTTATTTCGTCGTCAAGCTTGTTATATACTTTAATAATCGCCTCGGGCTTCCTTAACACAATATCCTCATCCCAGTCACGGTACATCCTGAGATTATTATCAAACTTAAGCGCCATGAACATCGAATAGTTCTCAATCCAATACGAATTCTCAACTCTGAATTTCTGGATTTCATCCCTCTTGCGCTTCTTGTCGTTTTCATACGCTATCCTTAAAACCTTGAAACGATTTTCGAAAATCTTCGAATAATCAACTCTTTCAGGGTCACTTCCCCAATCAAGTGAAGAATAGTCCTCAAATCTAAGCGAACCGTCCTCTCTGAGAGCATCAAAGTCGATAAAGTACGGGTTTCCGGCAAACGTAGAAAACGACTGGTACGGCGAATCACCGTAGCTTGTCGGTCCTATCGGAAGTATCTGCCAGTACTTTTGTCCGCTTCTTTGCAGAAAATCAACAAACTCATATGCTTCCTTTCCCATTGTACCTATGCCGTACTTTGTCGGGAAAGAAGAAATGTGCATTAATATGCCGCTGCCTCGTTTCATTATATAGCTCCCCCAATCCTTTTATGAAAATTCAGCCGATAGTCATAAAAACTATCGGCTGAAACCCCTATTTAAAATTAATCAACTGTAACAACCCAGCCGAACTTGTCTTCTTCTTTTCCGGTCTGAATGTTTGTAATTGTATCGAATATTCTCTGAGTCACTTCACCGATTTGATTATTATTGATGTGCATAACCTTGTCTTCCCATCTGAGTTCTCCGACAGGCGAGATGATTGCGGCTGTACCGGTACCGAAACACTCCTCAAGCGTTCCGTTGTCATAAGCCTCGGCAACCTCCTGAATTGAAATTTTCTTTTCAGATACCGGAACGCCCCATGACTTGAGAAGCTCAATTGTCGACATTCTGGTAATACCGCTCAGAATACTTCCGTTAAGAGCAGGCGTTACAACCTCGCCATTAATCTTGAAGAATATATTCATTGAGCCGACTTCTTCTATGTATTTCTGTTCAACGCCGTCAAGCCACAAAACCTGTGAATAACCCTTTTCGTGGGCTACAACCTGGGCTCTGATACTTCCGGCATAGTTACCGCCGGTCTTTGTAAAGCCTGTACCTCCGCGTACGGCACGCACATATGAATCCTCAACATAAATCTTAACCGGAGCAAGACCCTCCGGATAATAAAGACCGCTCGGTGAGCAGATAATCATCATCTTATATGAATTTGACGGTCTTACGCCGAGATACGGATCTGTAGCAATAATAAACGGTCTGATATAGAGCGATGTACCCTCCTGCTCGGGTATCCAGTCTCTGTCAAGCTCAACCAGCTTTTTAAGCCCCTCAAGGCAGAGTTCTTCGTCAATCTGAGGAATAGCAAGTCTTTCATTTGAAACATTAAGTCTTGCAAAGTTTCTGTCAGGTCTGAAAAGACGAACATGTCCATCCGGGGTCTTGTACGCCTTAAGTCCTTCAAAAACCTCCTGCGCATAGTGGAAAACCATAGCGGACGGGTCAAGATCAATCGGTCCGTACGGTACGATTCTCGGGTCATGCCAACCCTGTCCCTCATCATAGTCCATAACAAACATATGGTCTGAGAAGTACTTACCGAAAGGCAAATCCTTCATATCAGGCTTAACCTTTGGGTTTTGAGTTTTGTTTACAGTAATTTCCACTTTAATCAACCTTCCTTTTAATGTTTAATAATTACTATTTTTTACAACTTTATATATTGTAACACAATACCAAACTATTTTCAAGGATTAATTTTATACAATATACAAAGTTCGACCGGATATAATAGCTTACAAATTGCATATGACGCTCAGCTTCCCTTCTTTTAGTTATACGCAAGGTAATTTTTCAGCAATAATTTAATAATAATCAACTGTCGATACTTATTACAAAACGAGATATAATTTATATATCTTTTCAATATACAAATTATATCTCACCGCCAGATTGAGTGAAAAAAACTAAGAAAAAAGGATAATTATCAGTAGACAAACAATAAAAAAAGTAGTATTATGTTATACGGCTTAAATGATTTATATAGCTTTTCGGAAATTAAACTGTTAAGATTTCCGGATATTTTCAGGATATATTATAAAATCGGTTAAACAAAAGGTGGGAATTTTACAATGGAATTTGGTTACTTACTTGATTTGGCTATTATTCTTCTCAGCACAAAGCTGCTCGGTATGCTGACAAGAAAAATCCAGATGCCGCAGGTAGTCGGCGCTCTTCTTGCGGGACTTATTCTCGGTCCGGCATGTCTCGGCTGGCTGCAAGCAAATGACTTCATATCCTCAGTTTCTGAACTTGGCGTTATTGTTCTTATGTTCAGCGCCGGACTTGAAACGGATATAAAAGAACTCAAAAAATGCGGTGTAGCTTCAACAGTAATCGCTTTACTCGGCGTTCTCGTTCCTCTTTTGAGCGGCTGGCTTATTGCCTCCTTATTCAATAAAGGCGGGGGTACGAACACAATGCTTCAAAACATATTTATAGGTGTAATCCTCACTGCAACATCAGTTAGTATCACCGTTGAGACGCTTAAGGAGCTCGGCAAGCTTTCGACACATTCGGGTAACGCAATTTTAGGTGCGGCGCTTATTGATGATGTTCTCGGTATTATTGCTTTAACTGTTATTACAAGCTGCGCAGACCCTTCAATAAGTCTTTCGATTGTATTGTTTAAGATTGTTGCATTCTTTGCTTTTTGTGCTGTTGTAGCCTTTCTGTTTATTAAGTTTGTCAGACCATGGATGGACAGCTATAAATCCGACCTGCGCCGTTTCAGTGTACTCAGCTTCGTATTCTGCCTGCTGATGGCTTTTTGTGCTGAGGAATGGTTCGGTGTATCAGATATAACAGGTGCTTTTGTTGCCGGTCTTATTCTTTCCGGAACAAAACGTACACCATATATTATATCACGGTTCGATACTGTTTCGTTTATGCTGCTGTCGCCCGTATTCTTTGCAAGCGTCGGACTAAAAGTTACTCTCAGTTCAATGAGTAGTTCGATATTGATTTTTACAGTTATAATTTTACTTGTCGCAATCCTCTCAAAGGTTGTGGGCTGCGGATTGGGCGCCAAGGTCTGCGGATATACAAATCTACAGTCAACAAAAATCGGCATAGGTATGATTTCACGAGGCGAAGTTGCTCTGATTGTTGCGAGCAAAGGTGCTGCGCTCGGTCTGATGGTAGATGAATTCTTTGCACCGATAATAATCGTCGTTGTGGTAACTACTATTATCACACCGGTATTGCTTAAATTTATCTACAGATACCAGGCAAAGCATTACGAAGATCCTGTATATGCAACAACGCTTGTAGATACGCTTAGTGCAAAGCATGACATTGAAATGGTTGCTCAAAAGGCTGCCGAATATCATGCAGACTCCAAGCAGGAGAAAGAACGGGAAGCAAGGCGAAAGAAATACAACGAAAAGTATGGTCTTAATATTGACAAAGACAAGTTCTATTAATAAGTGTGCGTTCTTCGGTCACAGCCTAGCCCAGTTCCGCCCGCCAGACCCGGGCGGGTAACATCTTCCCCTCCGGGGAAGCCGTTATTAGGGGCGCTGCCCCTAAAACCCCGTATTCAGGGGTATTAGGGGATGAAATCCCCTAAATCGCGTCTCCTGAAAGGAGACACGATAGAGCGCTCGGGGCGGAGGCGGCGAGCGCAATAGGGTGGGCGAACTACTCGTCAAACTATAATTTATATTACAAAACAACAGGCTGCTGCGATACTCATCGCAGCAGCCTTCCGCTTAAACATATTCAACATCAATTACATAAAGTGTGCCGTCATGCACTCTGAACCTTATATTATACATACCATAGGTCATGCCGTAGACCCGCTCAGGGTCGTTTTGATAACCGGGTCTTGGATCCTGCGCAAGCAGCGCCTTGACCGCTTCACGGTCACACTCACGGACTTTGCCGAGCAAGCTGTCCGGGAACTCGACTTTGAGGCATGCCACCCCTTTCACTGCTGCAAAGCCGTTTGACGCTTCAGGGTGTGAATCAGTGTACGGCAAATACGGCTTAATATCCAGAATCGGTGTTCCGTCAAGCAAGTCCGCTCCCGATACATAAATTACCGGTTCGTCATCTGAATTCATTTCAATACGCCTGAGCCTGACTGAGGACAGTCCGATTGAATTCGGGCGGAACGGCGAACGGGTAGCAAACACGCCCATTCTTATATTGCCGCCGAGCCTCGGCGGGCGAACGGTCGGCGTCCATTTTCTGCCGGCCGCCTCCGAAAACTGCCAAATCAGCCACAAATGCGAGTATTCCTCAAGCCCTCTCAGCGCCTCGCGGTTCCTGAATTCCGGCTCGAATATAATTTTCGATTCCACCTCATCAATAAGTCCGCTTTGGCGCGGGATCCCGAACTTTGACGTAAAGCCGTTATGTATTCTTGCGATAACTCTTATATGCATCGAATTTTCTGTTTCAGCCATAGCATCACCTGAAAGAATATCCGCCCTTAATCATGACAATCACATCGCTTGAGGCAATAAATCCTCTGCCATCGTCACGGGGAACAATAAGCAAATGATTTGACGGCATTCCTGTTCCGTCAGCCAGGTCGTAACCAGACGTGGTATCCGCTATACCGCCCTGCTCGGTGCCTATTATTGTTCCGCTTCCCTTTCTTAAAATAAACTCGGCACCGCTGTCAAATATAACTTTTTGACCGGACTTGACGTTTACAACGGCAAACCTGTCAGAATACGAGTCCGAGGTTCCGCCTGAAATCTTCTGCTCAACGTATGCCTTAAGCTGCGGCACAACCACGTCAACAATATAGCTCTTTGTCACAACCGGGTCATCAGTGTCTCCCGGCTCGGCAAGAACCAATGTACCACCCAGCACGGCTATTATTGCCGCTGCGGCTATTACTGTTTTGACAAGTCCCGGTTTTTTATCTTTTAAAAAGTTTTTCATGTTTCATTCCTCCTTGTATTATTTCTTGTATTTATATATTCACAGACAACGCATGAGCAAGAGCTGCTTAAACGCTGTTGCTCATACGGTTGTCCTGATTTTTACTAATCGTTTAAGCCAAAGCTTATGCTTATGGCATGATTTACTCTGTTCATAAGACTGTCGTCTAAGTGTCCTATTTTCTCTTTCAAACGTCTTTTATCAATAGTTCTGATTTGCTCTGCCAGAACAACCGAATCTTTCGACAAACCGTATCCGCCCGCATCGAGTTCAATATGCGTCGGCATTTTTGCCTTATTGACCTGAGATGTGATAGCGGTCGCAATAACTGTCGGACTGTACTTGTTTCCCACATCGTTCTGGATTATCAGAACGGGTCTTACTCCGCCCTGCTCAGAACCGACAACCGGACTTAAATCAGCATAATATATATCTCCTCTTTTTACTACCAATTCAATTCACACTCCGCAAGTAAAATTTCCTTCATGCTTTAGACAAATATGTCAATATCCTTGGTAATATTTTATGCCGAGTAACCTGTTTTGGTTCTGTAAAACCGGACAACTTGCGGTAATGAGCGGCTTACATTAACACTCTATGTACAGGTCACGTTTTATTATGCCGATACAGATACAATATCACACAATATCACTATTCGGAAATCGGATTATCGAGCAAGTAATTATGCACGTCTGCAATCTTGCCGTCTCTCAGATAAACGCGAGGAATTCTCTTACCAATCACACAAAGGATTTCATAATTGATTGTCCCCATAATGTCGGCTATCTCCTCAATAGGAATGACGTTTTCACCGTCGCTGCCGAACAAAATGACCTCATCACCGATATTGATATTATTGGCATTTGTCACGTCAATCATACATTGATCCATACATATATTTCCGACTTGTCGGCACTTTTTTCCGCCTGCAATCATTTCGGTTTTGCCCGAGAGAGTTCTTGAGTATCCGTCGGCATAGCCTATCGGAACTGTTGCAATCCTTGTTGACTTTCCCTCCGACACAAATTTCCTGCCGTAGCTTACGCTTGTTCCCTGTTCAACGCACTTGACATTTGTAATCTGAGCTTTAAGCGACATGGCGGGCATAAGCCTTAGAATATCGTCAGATACAAAGCCGCTCGGCTTAAGTCCGTATAATATTATTCCGGGTCTGACCATGTCCATGTGATACTCCGGGAACCTCATAAGTCCGGCACTGTTGCAGCAATGACACAGCCCAACCTTAACGCCTGCGGCCTTAACCCTATCGCAGACAGCCTTAAAGCGCCTGAACTGGCTCTGCGTATACTCATCATCGTCCTCGTCGGCAACAGAAAAGTGAGTGAACATACCGTTTATTTCAAGATACGGCAGCTTTGAAATCCTGATAATCTCATCGACTGTCGCTTTGTTTATTTCTTCGTCCTCGGTATAGCGCAAGCCGACGCGTCCCATGCCGGTATCGATTTTTATATGAATCTTTCCGTTCTTCTTCAGACGCTTGCCGGCTTCGGACATCGCCTCGGCAAGCTCGTATGTATAACAGTTCGGCATTATATCATTTTTTATCAACTCTTCGGCATACTTAGGCGGTGTGTAGCCCAATATCAGAATCGGAACATCAATTCCGCATTTACGCAGCTGAATAGCCTCGTCAAGAACCGCAACCGCCAGGCAGTCCGCTCCGTTTTCAAGCAGAGTTTTTGCAACCTCCAGATAACCGTGACCGTAGCCGTCAGCCTTGACCACTCCCATTATCTTTACGCCGCTGCCCACATGTCTGCGGATTTCCCTGATGTTATTCTCTATTGCGTTTAAGTTTATCTCAGCCCAGGCACGTTTTTCTGTAACCATTTAAACTATTCTCCTTTACTCTGACGCATTTGATTATCACAATATATCCCGCGCATATTTCACTGCAAAATCAGCTTGATTGCCTCCGGAATATTTTCGGCAACATCACCTGCAATCATACCAAATTCACCCTTGTCACGTCTTGCAAAATCTCCGGCTGCTCCGTGAATAAACACACCAAGCACTGCCGCTTCAAACGGCTCAAGCCCCTGACCCATCAGCGAGCCTATAACGCCGGACAGCACATCACCCGTACCCCCGGTCGCCATTCCGGCATTTCCGCTGTTGTTGATGTGAGTTCTTCCGTCAGGCGCGGCGATAACTGTCTCATGCCCCTTAAGCACAACCACAACGCCGAACTCCTTTGCAAACTTCTTTGCGACACCTACTCTGTTATTCTGAACAGCCTCAATGCTTTCTCCGCACAGCCGTGACATCTCGCCCGGATGCGGTGTGATAACAAGTCTGCACGAACGCCTGTTCGCATGTTTTCTTAAAATATCCATGTCGTCCGCTATTGCATTCAGCCCGTCGGCGTCAATCAGCATGTCGCAGCTTCCGCAAAGCAATGAATCTATCAGCTTTGCAATATCAGCATTTCGTCCTAATCCGGGGCCGAACACGCACACGTTACTTTTACTCATGCGGCTTTTAATCTCGCCGAGAGCATTAAGGCTCAGCGTTCCGTCCTCATTTTCGGGAAGCGGAACGGTCATAGACTCAGTAAGCTTAACTGCCGCAATCGGCTGCGAGGATTTCGGCAAGCCGACCGTCACAAGCCCGCTGCCGGTACGAAGCGCACCCGCCGCTGACAGACACGCCGCGCCTGTCATGCCTGTGCTGCCCGCGACAATAAATACCTTTCCGCAGTCGCCCTTGTTAAAATGCGACATACGCTCCGGCATAAGCTCCTTATACTTATCAAGTCCGGCATAAACAGGCAGTCCTGTACACTTAAGCTCATCCGGCAGATACACAGCCGCAATCGCAATAGTGTCCGAATGTGAAATTGTGACCGCCGCATTTACCGTTACACCGCCGAACTTCAGATATGGCTTGCCGAGTTCATCGTGACAAACCTCAATATCCGCAAGCGAAAACCCTCTCACACCTGTGCCAATCGCCTTTGAAAATGCTTCCTTTGCAGCAAAATGTCCGGCTATCGCGGCATAAAACCCTCTCGCTCCGTTCTTCTTCGTCACAAAGTAGTCCGCCTCGTTTTGAGTAAACACGCGGCGTATAAACATTTCAAGATTATTCATATCCCTGAAACGTGAAATCTCGATTACATCAATTCCTATCATACTTAAATTCCTCTTGAACTATTCTATAATTCCACTTTCTGCGGATTAAACTTTTTAAAGCCTTCCTTAATCTGTTCGTTGGGCGAAAACAGGAGCATTTTTTGCGCGCCGTTTTCGTTGTATATCACAAAGTACACATCGTCACTGTTTTTATCTGCGCAGGCATAAACCTTTTTGAATGCCGAATTGTTCAAATACTTCTCAAAGCTCGGACTTGTTTTCTTCGCCATTAAGTCAATTTCTCTCACGTTCAGCTCGGTCATACGCTGTCTTTTTCTCAGATTAACAATCTTATCAACGTCCAGAGCGCCGTTGGTGAAGCAATACTCGTATTCCAGATTAAGCGAGGTTATCAGATAATACAAACCGTATATCAACGCAAATACCGCAATAACCATAACAAATCCAAGAGCCGAATTAAATACTAATGTAAAAAGAAAGACAATCAAAATCGCGGCAGCAACTCCGCCTATCATAATCGCAAAATCCTTTGCGTCTCTCTTTTTCTTAACGAGCTGCTCAACAAAAATATCCATCAATCATTCCTCCTGCAATACTTTGTGTTAATTTTTAAAAAATTATGGCTCTATTTTAACAAATCAAATACATATTGTCAATTCGATCGGCATTTTATATAAATCCAATATCCGGAAAGATTTCAAAACGCCTCAGCTACTCAGTTACTCAGTTACAGGTATGTTTTCAGCTCCGATACCGGTCATACCGCCTGCCTTGAGCTTTCCGTCACGGTCATCTCCGATTGCATAAACCTTTCCGTCTGTATCTACTGCAAGGGTATGTGAGCTTCCGCAAGCAACAGTAATAATATTATTCCAAAGCGAAACGGAACCCTGATTATTGCTGTTGAGGCCTTTCGACTTAACCCTTCCCGATGCGTCAACATACACTATGTACTCATTGCCCACAGCGGCAAAAACAATATCCTTAAGCTCCGATGAATCGCATTGACCTCTGCTGTTATCTCCGGCAACGACAACCGTGCCGTCATACTTAATGCCTACGGTGTTTTTTTCACCGGTTGCGATTAACGCTATATCCTTCCAGTCCTGAACATCACACTGTCCGTAATTGTTCCAGCCGACCGCATCAACAGTTCCGTCATTTTTAAGAGCAACCGTATGATTGCCGGACGCGGAAACCCAGACTATGTCCTCCCAGTCCTGAACGTCACACTGACCGTACTTATCATTGCCTCTTGCAATAACTCTGCCGTTTGTCTTTAAAGCAGCAGTATGCTCTTTACCGGTCGCCGCCTGGACTATGTCAAGCCAGCCCGTTACATCGCACTGACCGTAATCATTGTCGCCCGTGCCGAACATAGTGCCGTCCACAGTCACAGCCACAGTATGATTACCCGATGCAGAAACACCCGCAACACCGAGCCAATCCTGGGTTTCACATTGCTTATAGCTGTTATCGCCGAACGAGCTTACTGTGCCGTTTTTGCTTACTACCGCGCTGTGATTTGCTCCCGCGGCAATCAAACGGCTGTACATATCTGCTATCTTCCTTATATTATCAATACTGTGCTTGTAATTTCCGCATTGCATGAAATATCTGAGTGCCTCGCTGTAATTCCCGCACTGCATGTTTGAAATTGCCGCCGAATATCTGATCTCTTTTTCCTCGTTGCCAAAAAATATATACTGATCGTCAAGCGTCCGGAGCGCAGCAGCGGCATTCGAATAATCCCGGTTAATATAATAGTTCATAGCGGTTTTATAGCACTCGCGCCTGTCCGAGAAGTAATTCCTGACGCAAACTACGCCCGCAGCCAGCAGACAAACGGCCGCAGCCGATGCTGTCCAGATCAAAACTCTGCTTCTGAACGGAAGCCGTTTTTTAATTGCTTTCTTCTCTTTAAGTTCTGTCTCCCTCTTATGTATAGCCTTTGTCATGCGCAATCTGTTCCAGTCCTCGCCGACCGCCTTTTCCGATACAATATCCTCATCAAGCTCCTGGTTTTCATTCACCCACATACTGCTGTCATCGAACAAGATTTTGGATACCTCAACAAATACCGAATTCGTAAGCTCCGGAACCTCCACCAGCTGACCTTCACCAAAGCCCGAATATGCGGCGGCATCCATATTGACATACGGTATGTTCTTAAGCTGTACGCAAAGATTCAGGTTTTCATCAAAGCACCCTGCGTTCAGATACACTGACTTTACTGTCCTCGGACTGTTGTTATACAGCTTAAGCCGCATAACCGTCCTGCGCTTCATGGTGTCGCACAGCACTTCGCTTGTATCTATATAAACCGGCGCATTGCCCCTGTTTTCATACTCGGTTCGTTTTACCGTTTTATATTTATTGTTATTAATCAAAACTAAGTTCTCTTTTCCCGGCATATAACCACCTTTTCCGGTTCATTCACCAAACCTTTGAATCTATATATAAATTATCTCTTATTATACTACAAATATCGACTTAGTTTTATTACATTTCTGTTACCGCAGTTATACAAATTAATTTTGGGAACCATACGCCGAAAATCCGCGCATCTTACACCATAAGCCGGAGTTATATCAGCCTTGACAAAACATAATTTTATATATAAAATTAACTTAAATAATATAACAAAAGCTATAAGGGGGCTATACAAGTGAATGTACTTGACGCAATAAAATCAAGACGCTCAATCAGAAAGTTCACACAGGAAAAGGTTTCAAGAGATGACCTGATTACTATAATTGACGCCGGTCGGCTTGCGGCATTCGGCGCAAATATGCAGCCGCTTAAGTTCAGGATCCTCGAAAACGCCGACCGGATATACCCCTGCACCAAATGGGCAGGTTATCTGACGGAATGGGACCCGGCAGAAAACGAAAGACCGACATGCTATATTGCAATACTCGGCGATACGAGTATAAAAAACACATTTGAGACCGAGGCAGGCTCGGCAATTGCCAACATGATGCTTGCCGCAGTCGAGCTAGGTCTCGGAACCTGCTGGCTGGGCGCGCTTGACCGCCCCAGACTCAAGCAGCTTATAAACACCGACTGTGAAGTGGTATACCTGCTCGCAGTAGGCTATCCGGCTCAGGAATGCAAGTGTGTCGATGTCAAAGACAATGATATAAAATACTTCGAGGACGAAAATGGAATAATCAATGTTCCAAAACGCACGCTTGACGAAGTTATTATATAGAATAAATTACAGCGGCAATCCACTGTAATTAGATGTTATATAACTTTTCATTTATGTTACAAATATTGTATTTTTATGATGTTTCGTGTATAATAACATCTGTCGGATTTAATCCGACAAAAGGCAAGATTGAAAACAGTGTAAAATCTGGGCGGTTATGCCATCATCTCTTGAAAAGGAGGTGATAGCCTATGGTGCAGGAATACATAATATTTATGATCCTGTTGTTATTGTTAATAACAGCCGTAAAAAAATAACGCCCACCGCCAAGTGAAGTGCGTTATTTTTAAATAATCATTCTTTTGGCATAACCGTTTGAGGTCTTGCCTTTTTTTGATAAGCAAGCTATGCTTGCGGATTCAAAGCTATCTTTGAAAGTTGCTTAGCAACTTTGACTAAGAGCGTCTTTTTCTATTGCTATTATATCAATTAAATCTTACTTTGTCAATATGTTTTACATAATTCTACCGCCTTAAAATCACTTTACGAAGAAGCAGAGTGCTTCTAAGATAAATCACTATATGGACATTTTTTGCATATTTTTCTCGCGCGTTCTATAT
>CAJKEB010000002.1 GCA_905198865.1 uncultured Eubacteriales bacterium | reverse complement strand
TCGCTGTTTCACAGCTCACCTACCGTAGTTTGCATTACCGCCCATTGCATGGGCGGTATCCGGCTGCAAGCTTTAATTGCAATGTTTATGCAATTAAACTATAATTTATAGCACATAATAACTGTCGGTCATATTATGTGAAGGGTGCGGCTGCATACAAAAATGTGCAATAAAATGCCGCGTAGCAGCTGAATTTTGTGTAGTTTTTACCGAAAATTTTCTTGACATTTTTATGCATAGGTAGTATAATGGTTAGGCGTGACAGAGACATACGATGAACCTGGAGGTGGCAAACCGCGTGAAAACGTGCGTTTGGAAATTTCGGGGGAGATTGTCCGGTTTTAAAAACAGGGCGGAAGGTCACACCAAAACAGAATACACCTATGCCTTTTTCGCATTATGCTGGTGCGAAGATGTGTAGTATTGTGTAAATTCCTCCCGAATTGTGTGCTTAAAACAAGCGATTCGGGTTTAATTTTGTAACCGTGCGAAACGCCCGGCACGGTGTAAACTTATTCCAATAAGGAGGGTACATTTTTTATGGCAACAGAGAGAATCAGAATCAGACTTAAGGCTTATGATTCAAATCTTATCGACCAGAGCGCCGCTAAGATTGTTGAGACAGCCAAGAGAACAGGTGCAAAGGTATCGGGTCCTATCCCGCTTCCTACAAGAAAGGAAGTTGTTACCATCCTGAGAGCTGTTCATAAGTACAAGGACTCTCGTGAGCAGTTTGAGCTCAGAACACATAAGAGACTTATCGATGTTCTTAACCCGAACGGTAAGACAATCGACGCTCTTAAGCACCTTGACTTGCCGGCAGGTGTGGATATCGAGCTTAAGATATAGTTTGATATTGCCGGATAGACAGCGTTGCAGATTCCGGCGAGGCAATTTAAAACAGTTTACCAAAAAATTTTGGTTATGTTGGGGTTACTCAACCGCTGACCCGCAGGTAAGTTTATTATCATAAACCAATGCTTGTGTATAATAGGAGGAAAGAAACATGAAGAAAGCAATCTTAGGTAAAAAGATTGGCATGACACAGATCTTCACTGAGGACGGAGTTCTCATTCCGGTTTCCGTTATTCAGGCAGGTCCGTGTCCGGTAGTACAAAAGAAGACTGAAGAGGTTGATGGTTACACAGCCGTTCAGGTCGGATTTGAGGACAAGAAGGAAAAACGTGCAAACAAGCCTGAAAAAGGTCACTTCGGCAAGGCCGGCGTTCCGGTTAAGAAGCACCTTAAGGAGTTTAAGCTCGACAATGCGGCTGAACTCAATGTAGGCGATGCTCTCACAGTTGAGCAGTTCGCTGACGGTGACGTTGTTGATGTTACCGGTACAAGCAAGGGTCATGGTTTTGCAGGTTCAATCAAGAGATGGGGAACACACAGAGGTCCTATGACACACGGTTCTCACTATCACAGAGGCCCGGGTTCTCTCGGTGCTTGTTCAGACCCGTCAAGAGTGTTCAAGGGCAAGAAGATGCCGGGACATTACGGTGTGGATAAGGTTACAATCCAGAATCTTGATTTAGTTAAAATAGATACAGAGCGCAATCTTCTGTTGGTTAAGGGTTCTATTCCGGGACCTAAGGGCGGCTTGGTTGTTGTTCGTGACGCAGTTAAGGCAAGCGTATAAACCACAGAGAGAGGAGGATATAGAAATGCCTACAGTAGACGTTTATAATGTTGACGGCAAGGTTGTCAGCACAATAGATTTAAATGAAAACGTTTTTGGCGTAGAAGTAAACAAGGACGTTATGCACGAAGTAGTTGTTAACTACTTGGCAAATCAGAGACAGGGCACACAGTCAACTCTGACACGTACAGAAGTCAGAGGCGGAGGTATCAAGCCCTGGAGACAGAAAGGCACAGGCCGTGCAAGACAGGGTAGTATCCGTGCTCCCCAGTGGGTAGGCGGCGGTGTCGCTATCGGCCCTAAGCCGAGAGATTACAGATATTCCGTGAACAAGAAGGTTAGACAGCTGGCTCTTAAGTCTGCACTGACTTCTAAGGTTCAGGAAAACGAACTTATCGTACTTGATTCACTCGAGTGCAGCGAGTACAAGACAAAGCAGATTGCAAGCATGCTTGCAAACCTCAATGTTTCAGAAAAGGCTTTGATTGTTCTTCCTGAGAATGATAAGAAAATCGTTAATTCTGCAAGAAACATCAGAGGCATTGATACAACATTTGTAGGTTCAATCAACACATATGAAGTTTTGAACCATACAAAGTGCATCATCTTAAAGGATGCAGTAGCTAAACTTGAGGAGGTGTACGCATAATGGTAGCACACGATATTATCAGAAGACCCATCATCACAGAAAAGAGTATGGATCAGACTGCGGACAAGAAGTACACTTTTGAAGTTGCTAAGAACGCAAATAAGATTGAGATTAAGAAGGCCGTTGAAGAAATCTTCAAGGTAGAGGTTGAAAAAGTTACTACAATCAACTACAAGGGCAAGCCGAAGAGACAGGGTGTGTTTGTAGGTAAGAGAGCAGACTGGAAGAAAGCAGTTGTTAAGCTCACACCGTCAAGCAAGACTATCGAGTTGTTTGAGGCTTAATCGAAACCTTAAATTTTGCAGATAAGGAGATATAGAAAATGGGAATTAAGAAATATAATCCTACTACACCTTCACTGCGTCAGATGACATGTTCTACTTTTGAAGAGATTGATAAGGTAGCACCGGAGAAATCCTTGCTCCGTCCTCTTCACAGCAAGGCAGGACGTAACTCATACGGTAGAATTACTGTAAGACACCGCGGTGGTGGTACAAAGAGAAAGTACAGAGTTATTGATTTTAAGAGAAACAAGGACGGAATGGAAGCAACCGTTCAGTCTATCGAATACGATCCGAACAGATCGGCAAACATCGCGCTTCTCCAGTATGAGGATGGTGTAAAGACTTATATCATCGCTCCGGTTGGACTTAAGAAGGGCGACAAGGTTATCTCGGGCGAAGGCGCAGATATCAAGCCGGGTAACGCAATGGAAATCAAAGATATTCCGGTTGGTACAATGATTTATAACATCGAGCTTAACCCGGGTAAGGGCGGCCAGATGGTTAGAAGCGCAGGTAACACAGCACAGCTCATGGCTAAGGAGAACGGCTTTGCACAGGTCAGACTCCCAAGCGGTGAGGTTAGAATGGTTAGACTTAACTGCCGTGCAACAATCGGTCAGGTTGGTAACGCAGATTACGAAAACATCAACCTCGGTAAGGCAGGCAGAAAGCGTCACATGGGTTGGAGACCTACCGTTCGTGGTGTTGTTATGAACCCGAACGACCATCCGCACGGCGGTGGTGAAGGTAAGTCACCTATCGGTATGCCGAGTCCTGTTACTCCTTGGGGTAAGCCGGCTCTTGGTTATAAGACAAGAAATAAGAAGAAAGCGTCTAACAAGTTTATTGTTAAGAGACGTAATGCTAAATAAGGAGGGAATATAATATGGGCAGAAGTGTAAAAAAGGGACCTTTCGTTGACCAGAAGCTTCTTGCAAGAATCGTTGCAATGAACGAGAAGAATGAGAAGAATGTCTTAAAGACATGGTCGAGAGCTTCCACAATATTCCCTGAAATGGTTGGACACACCATAGCAGTATATGATGGAAGAAAGCACGTTCCGGTATATGTAAGCGAGGACATGGTCGGCCACAAGCTCGGCGAATTTGCTCCTACAAGAACATATAGAGGTCATGCCGGTGCAAAAACAACCGGTTAAGCCTTGAATAAGGAACCGTAAGACTGACAGTCAAAGATAATTTGACTGAACTGATTAAAAATAAAGCTCTCAGTCAAAGCTGCATGGCAGCTTTGAAAGACAGCTTTGAATCCGCAAACTGTTACGACCTATACTTAAGCCGGTGATTGTTCTGAGAATAAGTCAGCAGTCGGTTTAAGTTAAAAATAAAATAGTTTGCATATTTAGATTGAAAGGAGCCATACAGATATGGAAGCAGTAGCAAAAGTTACTCATGTACGTATTGCGCCGAGAAAGGTAAGAGTTGTAATCGACCTTATCAGAAACAAGTCCGTTGGCGAAGCAATCGGTATCTTGAAGAATACTCCTAAGGCTGCAAGCCCTGTTGTTGAGAAGCTGCTTAATTCTGCAATCGCAAACGCTGAGAACAACCACCAGATGGATGTTGAAAAGCTCTATGTTGCAGAGGTATATGCAGACCAGGGTCCGACGCTTAAGAGAATTCAGGCAAGAGCGCAGGGACGTGCATTCAGAATAAACAAAAAAACAAGTCACATTACAATAAAACTTCAGGAGAAGGAATAAGATAGGAGGACACAAGCATGGGTCAGAAAGTTAATCCGCATGGTCTCAGAGTCGGTGTTATTAAAGACTGGGATTCACGTTGGTTTGCAAACAAAAAGGACTTCGGCGACAGCCTCGTTGAGGACTATAACCTCAGAGTATTCTTGAAGAAGAAGTTATTCCAGGCCGGAGTTTCAAAAATCGAAATAGAAAAATTTGCGAACAAAGTTCGTATTTCAATCCACGCAGGCAAGCCGGGTATCGTAATCGGTAAGGGCGGCAGCGAGATTGAAAAGCTCAAGAAAGAGCTTGAGAAGATGACAGGCAAGACTATCATCTTAAATGTAATTGAAGTTAAGAACCCTGATTTGGACGCACAGTTGGTTGCTGAAAATATTGCTTCACAGCTTGAGAGACGTATCTCTTTCAGAAAGGCTATGAAACAGTGCATGGGCAGAGCTATGAAGCTTGGTGCCAAGGGTATCAAGACTCAGGTTGCAGGTCGTGTAGGCGGCGCAGAAATCGCAAGAACAGAGCATTATCATGAGGGAACTATCCCGCTTCAGACTCTCAGAGCTGACATTGACTACGGTTTTGCTGAAGCAAATACAACATACGGTAAAATCGGCGTTAAGACTTGGATCTACAAGGGCGAAGTTCTCGCAGATAAGGGCGCTCGCACACAGAGAAGAGAAGCTGCTCCCAGAAGACAGCAGAGAAGTGCAGGTCAGAGAGGAGGCAGAAAATAATGTTATCCCCAAAGAGAGTTAAATACAGAAGAGTTCACCGCGGCCGTATGAAGGGCACAGCTCATCGCGGAAACAAGGTTTCTTACGGTGAGTTCGGACTTCAGGCACTTAGCCCGGCTTGGGTTACAAGCAATCAGATCGAGGCTGCCCGTGTTGCTATGACGCGTTACACAAAGAGAGGCGGTAAGGTTTGGATTAAGATTTTCCCGGACAAGAGCGTTACAAAGAAGCCTGCTGAAACCCGTATGGGTAAAGGTAAGGGCGCTCCGGAGTACTGGGTAGCAGTTGTTAAACCCGGCAGAGTTATGTTTGAGATAGGCGGCGTTAGTGAGGAAGTTGCACGTGAGGCACTGCGTCTTGCTATGCATAAGCTTCCGATGAAGTGTAAGTTTGTCAGAAAAGCTGACCAAGAAACGGAAGGTGATAGTTAATGAAAATAAATGAGATAAGAGACCTTTCAACGCAGGAGCTTGAAGATAAGGTTCAAGACTTAAAGGAAGAACTTTTTAACCTACGTTTTCAAAACGCTACCAACCAGCTCGACAATCCTATGAGAATGGTTAGCGTTAAGAAAGACATTGCAAGGTGTAAAACAGTTTTAAAAGAAAAAGAACTCGGTTTGAATTCAAACCTGAACGCGTAGGAGGTGCAGATAAATGGAAGAACGTAATTATCGTAAGACTCGTATCGGCGAGGTTGTAAGCAACAAGATGGATAAGACAATTGTGGTTGCAATCAAGGAGAACGAAAAGCACCCGCTTTACGGCAAGGTAATGAAGAGAACCTATAAGCTTAAAGCACATGATGAGAATAACACATGTTCAATAGGCGACAGAGTTAAGGTTATGGAAACAAGACCTCTCTCAAAGGATAAGAGATGGAGACTTGTTGAAATCGTTGAGAAGGCTAAATAATTTTATTTTGCCTGAGCTTAATGTTACTAAGTTAAAGATAGGAGGAATTCCGTTATGGTACAACAGCAGACTATATTAAAGGTTGCTGACAACAGCGGAGCTAAAGAAATTCTTTGTATCCGTGTAATGGGCGGCTCGTTCAGACGTTACGGAAACATTGGTGACGTTATCATCGCTTCTGTTAAAAAAGCAACGCCCGGCGGCGGTGTTAAGAAGGGTGACGTTGTTAAGGCTGTAATCGTTCGTACAAAGAACGGCGTTAAGAGAAATGACGGCTCAAAGATTTGCTTTGATGAGAACGCAGCAGTTTTGATCAGAGACGATAAGACACCGAGAGGTACGCGTATATTCGGCCCGGTGGCAAGAGAACTCAGAGATAAGGATTATATGAAGATATTATCGCTTGCTCCCGAGGTACTCTAAAATTTGTGCCCATCTCGGCGGTTCGGATTACTTGCGTATAGAACATACGCGGCGCAATCCTGCACCACCAAGCTGAACACAAATTTACAATTTGTATCTGTCTCGGCGGTTCGGATTATTTGCGTATAGAACATACGCGGCACAATCCTGCACCACCAAGCTGAACACAAATTTACAATTTGTATCTATCTCGGCGGTTCGGATTATTTGTCTAACATGGACTTATGCAGCTAATTTGAAACGCTCGGCTCCTCGTAAGGAGGAACGCAGGGATGCAAATAACGAGTTTGATTTTTGCAGCTTGAAGCTGCGCAGGGACTACAGCAGAAGTCAAACTATAAAAAGGGTTGGATTTAGAATATTTGATATAATATCAATTCTATGAAGATTGCAGGCGCAGTTTTCTTAATATGAATAGGAGGAATACAATGTCTACTAAGATGCACGTCAAGACCGGCGACGAAGTAATCGTTAGAAGCGGTAAAGACAAGGGCAAAAAGGGCAAGGTTCTTTCGGTAAACACCGAAAAGCGCACTGTCATTGTCGAAGGCGTTTCTATGGCTACAAAGCACAAGAAGCCACGCAAAATGGGCGAAGTTGGTGGAATTATCAAGCAGGAAACACCGATTTATGCCTGCAAGGTTATGAATGTTTGCAACAAGTGCGGCGCTCCGACAAGAGTTGGACGTAAGGTACTTGAGGACGGTTCACACGTTCGTTACTGCAAGAAGTGCGGGGAAACATTTTAGCCTAAATAATTACGGAAGGAGGTAAGAGTCTAAATGAGACTTGAAGAGAGATATACAAAAGAGATTAAGGATGCTTTGATGTCTAAGTATAACTACAAGAGTGCGATGCAGATTCCTAAGCTCGTCAAGGTAGTTATCAACATGGGCGTAAGCGACGCAAGAGAAAACTCAAAGGCTTGTGAGAGCGCAGCAGCTGATCTGGCAATCATCACCGGTCAGAAGCCGATAATCACAAAGGCAAGAAAGTCAGTTGCTACGTTTAAAGTAAGAGAAGGCATGAATTTGGGTTGTAAGGTTACACTCAGAAGATCAAAGATGTACGAGTTCGTTGACAGATTATTCAATGCTGCACTGCCTCGTGTACGTGACTTCAGAGGAATTAATCCAAACTCATTTGATGGCAGAGGTAACTACAACCTCGGTATCAAAGAACAGCTTATCTTCCCTGAAATTGAGTATGATAAGATTGATAAGATCAGAGGAATGGACATCACATTTGTTACAACGGCGGAAACCGATGAAGAGGCTAAGGAGCTTCTGACATTGATGGGTGCACCGTTCACAAAATAGTACCGAATAGGAGGATAAAAGCTTATGGCTAGAAAGTCAATGGTTATAAAGCAACAGAAAAAGCAGAAGTATTCAACTCGCGAATACAATAGATGTAAGATTTGCGGCAGACCGCACGCTTATCTTCGTAAGTTCGGTATTTGCAGAATATGCTTCCGTGAACTTGCTTATAAGGGCCAGATTCCGGGCGTAAAGAAGGCTTCTTGGTAAGCCGTAATTTAATCCCGCAAAACATAGTAATACAAACATGACAGAGATAAGGTGGTCTAAAGATTAAGCAGATGTATGCTAATTGAGACGGAAAACCAAACCAATCTCTAAAGTCCGATAAAAAGGAGGTAAGTCTAAATGCATATTACAGATCCTATAGCAGATATGCTCACTAGAATCAGAAATGCTAACAACGCAAGACACGAATCAGTAGATATTCCGGCTTCAAAGATGAAGAAGTCAATAGCTGACATCCTGGTTCGCGAAGGATATGTTAAGAGTGCCGAAGTAATTGACGACGGTGTTCAGGGTATAATCCGCATCACACTTAAGTATGCGGAGAACAAGCAGAAAGTTTTGACAGGTCTTAAGAGGGTTTCAAAGCCCGGTCTTAGATCTTATGCTTCAAAGGATGAGCTGCCGAGAGTTCTTAAAGGTCTTGGTATCGCTATCATCTCGACATCAAAGGGTGTAATGACAGATAAAGAAGCCCGTCAGCAGAATGTAGGCGGAGAAGTACTGGCATTTATTTGGTAGAAAGGAGGAGAATTCATTGTCACGTATTGGAAATATGCCGATTACAGTACCCGCAGGAGTTACTGTTAAAGTCGGAGAAAACAATGAAGTTACCGTAAAGGGTCCTAAGGGCGAGCTTACGCAGAAGCTTCCTTCGGATATTATCATAGAACAAAACGGCGAGACAATAGACGTTAAACGTCCGTCTGAGTCAAAGCAGCATAAATCACTTCACGGTCTTACTCGTACTTTGCTGAACAACATGATTGTCGGTACAAACGAGGGATTCAAGAAGGAGCTCCAAATCAACGGTGTTGGTTACAGAGCTGCAAAGCAGGGCAAGAAGCTGGTTATGAACCTGGGCTATTCACATCAGGTTGAAATGGAGGAGACCGATGGTATTACTATTGAGGTACCTCAGCCCAACACAATCATCATTTCAGGCCCCGATAAGCAGAGAGTTGGTCAGTTCGCTGCTGAAGTCAGAGAAAAGAGACCGCCTGAGCCGTATAAGGGCAAGGGTATTAAGTACGTTGATGAACGCATCATACGTAAGGAAGGTAAGACCGGTTCTAAGAAGTAATAGCCGTATGGAGGTGAGAATTTAATGATTAAGAAGCAAAACAGTAACGTAGCAAGACTCGCAAGACATGCAAGAGTACGTAAAAAGATTTCCGGAACACCGGAGCGTCCGAGACTTTGTGTGTTCAGAAGTCTTAAGAATATCTATGCTCAAATTATTGATGACACAACCGGAAAGACTTTGGTATCAGCGTCTTCGCTTGACGCAGACTTAAAGGCTACCTACGGCGGCAATAAAGACGCTGCAAAGGCAGTAGGTGAGGCAGTTGCAAAGAAAGCTGTTGCAGCAGGCATCACAAAGGTTGTATTTGACAGAGGCGGATATGTATATCACGGCAGAGTTGCAGAACTCGCCGCAGGCGCTCGTGAAGGCGGGCTGGAATTCTAATTAATTCGATAAGAAAGAGGTGAAACGATAAATGGCATTAAAAGGCGAAAGAACAAAAAAGCAGGAGCGTATAGACGCAGACGTTCTTGAACTGGAGGAAAAAGTAGTTTTCTTAAACCGTGTTGCTAAGGTTGTAAAGGGTGGTAGAAACTTCAGATTCAGCGCATTGGTTGTAGTCGGCGACCACAACGGTCACGTTGGCTGCGGTATGGGTAAGGCTGCTGAAATTCCTGACGCTATTCGCAAGGGTATAGACGATGCTAAAAAGAACATGATAACTGTTCCGTTGGTAGAGACAACTATCCCTCATGAAATTATCGGTGAGTTTGGTGCCGGCAGAGTGCTGCTTAAACCGGCTGCACAAGGTACCGGAGTTATCGCAGGCGGACCCGCACGTGCGGTGCTTGAGCTTGCAGGTATAAAAGATATCAGAACAAAGTGCTTACGCAGCAACAACCCGAAGAATGTTGTAGCCGCAACAATCGAAGGTTTGGCTTCGCTCAAGAGTCTTGAAGAAGTAGCAAAGCTCAGAGGCAAGAAACCGGAAGAGATTTTGGGTTAATAAACGCACAAGCGAGTGAGCAATAAGATAGGAGGAATTATCCTTGGCTAATACAATTAAAGTAACTTTAACCAAGAGCACTATCGGTGCGAAGAAGGACCAGATTGCCACAGTTGAGGCACTGGGACTCAGAAAACTTCATCAGACTGTTGAAAAGCCTGACAATCCTCAGATCAGAGGCATGATTTTTAAGGTAAAACATCTGGTGACAGTAGCTGAGTAATCTTACTCAATTACTACACAGAAAAATACAAATGGATTTTTGAAGAAAGAAATTTTGGATAAAGAAGGAGGAGGTGGACTCAATGAAACTTCACGAATTGTCTCCAAGTGAGGGCTCAAAGAAGAAAGCTTTCAGAGTCGGCAGAGGTCACGGAAGCGGCAACGGAAAGACATCAGGCAGAGGCCAGAAGGGTCAGAAATCTCGTAGCGGCGGCGGTGTACGTCCCGGTTTCGAAGGTGGTCAGATGCCGATTTACAGAAGACTTCCGAAGCGTGGTTTTACCAATATTTTCGCAAAGAAGTATACTTCTGTTAACGTAGAAGATTTAAACAAGTTTGATAACGGCGCTGAAATTACAGCAGAAATGCTTAAGGAAAACGGCGTTATTAAGAAGATTAACGATGGTATTGTTATTTTGGGTCGCGGTGACCTGAATAAGAAGCTCACCATTAAGGCAAAGAGATTCAGCAAGAGCGCTGAAGAGAAGATTAACGCGGCAGGCGGAAAGGCTGAGGTGATTTAGTTATGTTGGAAACCTTGCGTAACGCATGGAAGATTGTCGACCTCAGAAAGAAAATCATATATACTATTATTATGATTATCATTTTCCGTCTTGGATCATGTATTCCGGTTCCGCTTCTGGATCCGGCGGCAATGAAAGAGATTTTTACATCCGATAATTCTCTGTTCGGATTTATCGATGTTATCTCCGGTGGTGCTTTCCAAAACGCAACAATCTTTGCTATGAGTATCACGCCGTACATTAACTCATCAATTATCATGCAGCTTCTTACAGTTGCTATCCCTGCTCTTGAAAGACTTTCAAAGCAGGGTGAGGATGGAAGAAAGAAGATTGCTCAGATTACAAGATACGGAACAGTAGTTCTTGCTTTTATTCAGGCTATCGGTCTTTACTTCATGCTCAAGAGCTTCAACGCTGTTACAACTCCCGGATTTCTTACCGGAATTGTTGTAATTTTCACATTTACAGCAGGTACCGCATTTCTTATGTGGCTCGGTGAGCAGATTACTGAGAAGGGCGTTGGTAATGGTATTTCGCTTATCATCTTTGCAGGTATCGTTTCACGTCTGCCAAGTATGGCACAGTCGCTCTATGCTTATGCAAAGGGCGGAGCAATCGGTCTTGTCGGAGTAATTCTCCTGCTTATAATGATTGTTGTTGTCGTAGGTCTTGTTGTTCTTATGAACGAGGCAGAGAGACGTATTCCTGTCCAGTACGCAAAGCGTATGGTTGGCAGAAAGATGTATGGCGGACAGAGTACGCATATTCCGATTAAGGTTGCGTCAGCCGGAGTTATTCCGATTATCTTTGCGATGTCGATTATGTCATTCCCCGGCACAATTGCAGGCTTCTTCGGTGTTACATCTCAGTCCGGCGGTTTCTGGGGAGGATTTTTGAAAGTATTCTCTTCATCATCGTGGATATACGCTATATTGTACTTCTTGTTAATCATCTTCTTCACATATTTCTATACGGCAATTCAGTTCAACCCGATAGAAATGTCAAACAACATGAAGAAGAACGGCGGATTTATCCCCGGTATCAGACCGGGTCGTCCTACGTCAGAGTACATTTCAAAGGCGCTTTCAAGAATTACGCTTGTCGGTGCGATATTCCTTGGCTTGGTTGCTATCCTTCCTATATTTATTAACTTAGGACTTGGACTGAACAACTTCTCAATTGGTGGTACTTCACTGCTTATCGTAGTAGGTGTTGCTCTCGAAACCGTTAAGGATATGGAATCACAGATGCTGATGAGACATTACAAGGGTTTCTTGGAATAATCTGATGTAACAATTTTAACTATGATTGTTTGCGATACGAGTAGGTGTCACTCACACATTGGTGTGTGTTTACGCCTGCTCTATCCGTTTTTATGGATAAAATCAATATATAATTTATTATATTGATTTATTCTCTTGACTTTTGGCATAAGATATGGAGGTAGTAATTATGAAACTGATTTTATTGGCAGCGCCGGGTGCCGGCAAAGGTACTCAGGCCGAAAAACTGAGTGAGCATTTTAATATACCCACTATTTCCACAGGAGCGATTTTGAGAAAGAATATCAAAGAGGAAACCGAGCTTGGCAGGATTGCCGCAAAATATATCAATGACGGTAAGCTGATTCCAGACAATGTTATGATTGATGTTATGGCAGACAGACTCAGCGAGGATGATTGTAAAAACGGATTTATTCTCGACGGTTTTCCGAGGACCCTGGCACAGGCAGAGGCTCTCAGTTCGTCGAGTATAGAAATTGACAGAGTTTTGGTGATTGATGTTGCTGATGAGACAATAATCAAGAGACTTTCAGGCCGTCTTGAATGTGAAAAATGCGCGACGACATATCACAAGGAATTCAGACCGCCGGCTAAAGAAGGAATATGCGACAAGTGCGGCGGCAACCTTACTGTCCGCAAGGATGATAAGCCCGAAACTGTAAAGGAACGTCTCAATACGTATCATACTCAGACAGAACCTCTTATTGAGTATTATAAGAATTTAGGCATTCTCAGAGTAGCAAACGGTCAGGAAGAGATTGAGGATACAACGAAAGAAGTTCTTAAGGCTCTGGAGGCGTAACCGTGGTTATTATAAAGTCTAAGTCAGAGATAGAAAAAATGAAGGCCGCCGGAAGAATTACCTATGAGACTTTGCAAAAGGTCTCAGAGGCAGTTCGTCCCGGCGTCACAACGCGCGAGCTGGATAAGATTGCCGAGGACTATATCAGGTCTCAGGGTTGTACCGGTTCATTTAAGGGCTACGGCGGATTTCCGGGAACTGTCTGTGCAAGCGTAAACGACTGCATTATTCATGGATTTCCCGATGATACACCGCTCAAGGACGGCGATATCGTCAGCATAGACGTCGGCGCATGTTATCATGGCTATCACGGCGATGCTTGCCGCACATTTAAGGTAGGCAGTGTCGATGCCGAGAGTGAGCGTCTGATACAGGTTACAAGACAGTCGTTCTTTGAAGCGCTGAAGTTCGCCAAGGAGGGCTACAGAATTTCAGATATATCGCGTGCAGTTCAGACGTACGCCGAATCAAACGGCTTTTCGGTGCTTCGCAACTATTGCGGACACGGCGTCGGAGCTGATTTGCATGAGGACCCTGAGGTTCCGAATTACGTTACAAAATCAAAGGGCATCAAGCTCAGAGCAGGAATGGTTATTGCTATTGAACCTATGATTTGCGCCGGCAAGAAGGACGTATACGTTGCGGAAAACGAATGGGCGGTGTTAACTAAAGACGGAAAGAATACGGCTCATTATGAAAATACCGTACTGATTACCAAAGACGAACCCGTACTGCTGACTTTCCCGGAGGGAAGTCCGGAGGTTGAGTAAGCCGGATTTGTTTGTCTTGAAAGTCGTGAATATAAAACCAAAATTTTTATACAAATTTAGGTGAAAAAATGAATAACAAAAAAGGAAACAGACCTGTTTTGTCGGTCGGTGATATTGTGAAATCTACAGCCGGCCGTGGCTGCGGCAGATTATATCTTGTAGTCGAAAAAGTAGATGACGAGTACGTAAGGATTTGCGACGGCAGAAGCAGGAAGATTGAAAATCCTAAGCTGAAAAAAAATATGCATCTGCTGCCTGTTGGAAAGGTCGATATAGATACGGCGGCATTGTATGATGCTGAAATACGAAATTTATTAAAGGAGGTATAAGTTATGTCAAAGGAAGATGTTTTGGAGGTTGAAGGCAAGGTAGTTGAGGCGCTGCCGAATGCTACGTTTAAGGTTGAGCTTGAGAACGGTCACCAGATACTGGCGCACATTTCAGGCAAGCTCAGAATGCACTTCATCAAGATTTTGCCCGGCGATAAGGTGACAGTTGAAATTTCGCCGTATGACCTGACAAAGGGCAGAATTACATGGCGTGCAAAATAATATTATCAAGAAATAATAGCTAATTTCCAAAAAATAGATTTTCATGAATTAAGCACGGGGAGGCTTTATAATATGAAAAAAGTAATCTGCATTTTTGCATGTTTATTCATGGTGTGCATTTTGCCGTCATGCGGTAAAGAAGCTGATACGGCAATACAGCCGCAGCCGACAGAAAATACAGGCATTACAACAATAAAAGTAAGCTGCGCGGGCGACTGCACGCTTGCCTCTGACGAGAGCTTCTCAGGCGGCACATTTGAGGACGTGCTCAGCGCAAATAATAAGGATTATACATATTTCTTTAAAAATGTAAAATCTATTTTTGAAGATGATGATATTACTATTGTTAACTTTGAGGGAACACTTTCAAAAAACGGTGAAAGAGCGGACAAGACGTTTGCGTTCCGGGGCGATCCGAAAAACGTGAATATCCTGACGGAAGGCAGCGTTGAGGCGGTAACGCTTGCGAATAATCACAGCCGTGATTACGGCGATGTGAGTCTTGAAGATACAAAAGATATACTGAGGGACGCAGGCATCGAATATGCGATAAATTCCGAAATCGCAACGCTTAACGTCAAGGGCGTGAATGTCGCAGTCATTGGATTGTATCAGCTCGATGATTCGGCAGACAGCCTTGTTTCGTCGGTTATGGCAAAAGCCGCAGACGCCGACCTTAAGATAGTCCAGATTCATTGGGGTGTTGAAAAGGCTGCGGAGCCGTCCGAGGAACAGATAAATCTGGCGCATACTGCGATTGACAAAGGTGCAGACCTGGTTATCGGTCATCACCCGCATGTGCTCCAGGGCGTTGAAAAGTATAAGGGCAGGTATATCTGTTACAGCCTGGGTAATTTCTGCTTCGGCGGCAATCCTAATCCAAGCGATACGGATACTATGATTTTCACGCAGACATTTTCGTTTAAAGAGGGCAACGTAGCAAAGAATGATGACTATGAGATAATTCCTTGCTCGATAACTTCCTCAAAAACAGCGAATAATTACCAGCCGACGCCGCTTCAAGGTGATGAGAAAGAAAGAGTTGAAGAAAAGATACGCGAGCGCTCGAAAAATCTCGGAGATGGCAAACTTGACTTAAAATTCAGATAAACGGGCGCAAAAGTTTGGTTAAGTTTTGGGAAAATTAATTTGCACAATACTTGACTAAGTTCAAAGTATGTGTTAAAATGATAGGGTTCGATTAGTATGGATATTTAGGAATAAATATCCTGAATTTGGACATAATACAAATTTAGGAGGTGAAGGAAATGAAAGTAAGACCTTCAGTTAAACCTATTTGTGAAAAGTGCAAAATAATTAAGAGAAAAGGTAAGGTTATGGTTATTTGCGAAAACCCGCGTCATAAGCAGAAGCAGGGTTAAGCTTTAACATAATGTGAGCAGGGTTAGGCATCAAGACCACTATATTTTTGCCGACGCCGCTTATTAAGAAAGCTCCTGACTAAATATTTATGCAATCAGAGCTTGCTTATTATAATCGGGTGAAATTCTGCTCCACTTTTTCATTAGAGAAATTTATGGAGGTGAAATTTAATTATGGCACGTATCGCAGGTGTGGACTTACCAAACGAAAAGAGAGTTGAGATTGGTCTCACATACATTTTCGGTATCGGTTTGTCTACTTCAAAGAAGATTTTGGCAGCAACAGGAGTTAATCCGGACACAAGAGTTCGCGATTTGACAGAAGAAGAAGTTCAGGCTCTCAGAAATGAAATCGACAACTACAACGTTGAAGGTGATTTGAGACGTGATATCGCACTGGACATCAAGCGCTTGATGGAAATCAACTGCTACAGAGGAATCCGTCACAGAAAGGGTCTCCCTGTTCGCGGACAGCGCAGCAAGACAAATGCCAGAACCCGTAAGGGTCCTAAGAGAACTATCGCCAACAAGAAGAAATAATTAAATCTAAGAATTAATTATTTTAATTAGGGATAGTTTATTGATTTTGAATTTTCTTCAATATGAGCTTGGGCGATTTACAGCAATAAGCTGCATATTGTAAGATTTCGTATTCTTATAGGAGGTGAAATAACAAATGGCAAAAGTAGTAAAGAAGTCAAGACGCCGTAAGGAGAAAAAGCATATCGAGCGCGGCGCTGCACATATTAAATCTACATTCAATAACACCATTGTTACTATTACAGACGTAGCCGGAAATGCAATTTCATGGGCAAGCGCAGGCGGTCTTGGATTCAGAGGTTCTAAGAAGAGCACTCCGTTCGCAGCACAGATGGCTGCCGAGACAGCTGCAAGAGCTGCAATGGAGCATGGTTTAAAGACAGTTGAAGTATACGTAAAGGGTCCGGGAGCAGGCCGTGAAGCAGCTATCAGAGCTCTTCAGGTTGCAGGACTCGAAGTAAACATGATAAAGGACGTTACACCTATTCCTCACAACGGTTGCAGACCGCCGAAGAGAAGACGTGTGTAATTGGTTTTGTATCGTACGTAATTGATATTGTAAGGAGGATAAAAGAATGGCTAAGAATATGCAGCCTGTGCTTAAGAGATGCCGTACACTCGGTATCGAGCCGTCTGTTATGGGTATTGACAAGAGTTCAAACAGAACTTTTGACCAGAGACGCAAGAAGCAGAGCGAGTATGGTATGCAGCTTAATGAAAAGCAGAAAGTCAGATTTATATACGGCGTTCTTGAAAAACAGTTCGCAAAATACTATGTTATGGCCACAAAGATGAACGGCGTAACAGGTGAATGTCTGCTCCAGATTCTGGAGTCAAGACTTGACAACGTTATTTTCCGTATGGGTCTCGCTAACACAAGACGTGAGGCAAGACAGATCGTTAACCACGGTCATGTTACAGTAAACGGAAAGAGAGTTAACATCCCGTCATACCTGGTTAAGCCGGGTGAGGTTATCAGTCTTAAGGAGAGCAGCAGAAACGCTGACAGAATGAAGGATATCATTGAAAGAAACTCAAACAGACTGGTTCCGAAGTGGATTGACATGAACAAAGATACATGTGAAGGAAAGATCATTGCACTTGCTGACAGAGAGGATATCGACTTCCCTGTTGAGGAGCATTTGATAGTCGAGTATTACAGCAAATAGTAGGCTGCGCCTGCTATCCTAATTCATAGGAGGTCTTTACAATGATTGAAATAGAAAAGCCGAGAATTGAGTGTATTGAATCTTCTGAAGATGATAAATATGCAAAATTCGTTATTGAGCCTTTGGAAAGAGGCTATGGAACAACACTTGGCAACTCTTTGAGAAGAATGCTTTTGTCTTCTTTACCGGGTGTTGCTTCTACTTCCGTGAAGATAGATGGTGTTTTACACGAGTTTTCAACTATTCCGGGTGTTAAAGAGGATGTTACCGAGATAATACTTAACATTAAGAACCTTGCGATAAAGCTTCATTCAGATGGTCCGAAAACCATTTACATCAATCAGGAGGGCGCCGGTGAAATTTGCGCCCGTGATATCAAGCATGACGCTGATGTAGAGATTATCAATGAAGATTTGCATATTGCAACTTTGGACGATGATGCAAAGCTGTTTATGGAAATCAATATTGATAAGGGTCGCGGTTACGTTTCATGCGACCAGAACAAGGAGCTTATCCGTGGTCAGATTGGTGTTATTGCAACAGACTCAATATACACACCGGTTGAAAAGGTAAATTACTATACGGACAAAACCCGTGTGGGAAATGTGACCGACTATGACAAATTGACGCTTGAGCTTTGGACAAACGGAACTATTGCGCCGGCAGAGGCTGTCAGCCTTGCCGCAAAGATAATCAGCGAGCATCTCAGTCTGTTTATCGATTTGTCCGATGACACTAAGAATGTTGAGATTATGGTCGAAAAAGAAGAAGGACAGAAGGAAAAGGTACTTGAGACAACAATCGAGGAGCTCGATTTGTCTGTACGTTCATACAACTGTCTGAAACGTGCGGGTATCAACACGGTTCAGGATTTGACCACACGCAGTGAAAACGACATGATGAAGGTTAGAAACCTTGGACGTAAGTCGCTTGAAGAAGTTATTTCCAAGCTCGAGGGAATGGGACTTGGACTTGCAAGTGACGACTAATACTTAAAAAATAAGGAAGAGGTGATATAAATGGCACATGAGAGAAAGCTTGGCAGACCAACAGATCAAAGACGTGCTATGCTGAGAAACCTCACTACTTCGTTTTTAGAGAACGGTAGAATCGAAACTACCACAACAAGAGCGAAAGAGGTTAAAAAGATAGCTGAGAAGATGATTACTCTCGGCAAGAAGAATACACTTCACACAAAGAGACAAGCGCTTTCTTATATTACAAAGAGAGAAGTTGTTTCAAAATTGTTTGATGAAATCGCCCCGAAGTACGCTGACAGAAACGGCGGATATACCAGAATTATCAAGGTAGGTCCGAGACGCGGCGATGCTGCTGAAATTTCAGTACTTGAGTTGGTATAAGTAAAACTATCTTAAAAAGCTCCGGCAATTTTCCCGGAGCTTTTTTGTGTTAATTTATTATTGAAAAACGATAAATAGTTATTGGCAAATGATAATATTGCTGATATAATATGGTTATAGAAATTTTCAGGAGGTGCTATTATGCATAACATATCTGTAATGGTAATTCGTGTATTTGCAGCCTTTGTTATGCTATTTTTAATATTGTTTTTTACGTTATGTGCATGTACTGTTTTATCGGATTGGGATAAATATGGCATAAAAACAAGTTTGTGGTTCAGTGAATATAAGGTGGAATACTCAAATGGTGGATTTGGGGATTTTACAAATTATTCGGAATACCATTTCAATGATAAATCAATTCAAAAGTTTGAAAAAAGTAAATGGTATAGAGTTGTCACGAACGAAGATGTTGATAGTTTGCAAGAATACTTTGATAATTTTGAGGGATGGTTAGAATGGTGTGACTATGCGGATAAATATTCATTTGATAAGGATATACAAATAAATTCCGGTGATTATTTTCACATTTATACTTTGGAAGGAAAACCGATTGGACAAAGCAGCTATGGAAAGTTTGACTATTATGATATTTATTATGTCGATGTTGAGAGCTGTACGGTGTATTATATACATACAAATATATAAAAGTATTTCAGATAATATCAGATAAAGGTGAGAGGTATGAAAGAAATTATTATTAAAACGATTAAGTATGCTTGTGTAGGACTGCTTGTTTTAACTATTTTTTGTGTTGGCATTTTTGTTCATGATATAACATCCGGGGATATGACGTCAAAAAAGTATATAACTAAAATTATTCGGGAAAACAAAGAAATAATAAATGCTGCGGTCTATACCATATATTCAAGTAATATTGTCGGGATATATGACACGAAGGACAGAGAGCTGCCGGAGGGTGCAGGTGATATTGAAGGCAAATATGTAGTTATAGATACCGGTGAGAGAAATGAATATCTTGAACCAACATATATCTATGAACCGCTGACAGATGAATATCTGATTGCAATGCTTAACATAGATAAACTTAAATCTGTAGGTATTGACGGAGCAATAATCAACCTATATTTCGGCGGCAGAGGGATAGCTCCGTCCGGGGTGTGCAGCGGTGTTTATTATTTCCCGAATGATGACATCAAAGACGCAAAAAGCAAATATAAAGAGGAATTTGAACAATCCGGAGAAGGTTGGCTTTGCAAACCGAAATCAGGTTATGACAGCTTATATGTAGAGCGAATTTGTGACAACCTGTGGTATTATGAAGAAAAATGGTAAATATCAGCTATAAGTATGCTATAGTCGCATATTAATATAGGTTTTATCAAAATATAAAAATCAGACCTTGACAATAAAGTATATTTATTGTATAATATATTAATGTGAGTGCCGATATAGCTCAGTCGGTAGAGCGATTCACTCGTAATGAATAGGTCAGCGGTTCGATTCCGCTTATCGGCTCCACTGAAAACGCCGTAAAAACGTTGGTTTTGGCGTATAAATAAACCGCTCCATATGGGGCGGTTTTGTTATTTGTCTACTATTTGCCTACTGTTAAAAAAATCATAAAGTTATTTTGCTTGTAAAATATCCTCTAAAACATTGCTTGCCGTTTCATCAAGTGACTTTAAAGCATGAGCGTAAATATTCATTGTGGTACTGGTTTGAGCGAGTCGGACGAGCTTGTAAGTATAGCGTGGCTTGCCGTTGAACGTGCAATAAATGACTATAAGCCCGAAAAGGGTTACAAGTTTACTGCATGCTTAACGTATCATAGCATGCAACTCTTTGTACTCCTTGACCTTGTTTGTTAATACGTCTGTACTCATTTGTGTTACACGCCTTTGTTTTTATTTGTTTGATTTATTTTATGGTGCTATTATACACTGATAACAGTATAAAGTCAATATGCAATATATACAATGTTGTCAGTGTGCTTTTGTTTATATTATACATTGATAACAGTACCTGTTTTATGTTATAATATTATACGTAGCAAGGAAACAGCGGCGGTTGTTTCCGCTCCCTGTAGGTTGGAATAAGCTATTATGGGGGTGATTTTATGGACTACATACAAATGATATTGTTAGTGGCTTTTACAGTCGCTTTGATATAGTTAATAAAGAACATAAAAAAATAACCGCCCGTGTTTGGTAGCCGTAGGCGGTTATTATTTTTATAACTAAACTGCGGAAACAATCAAAGCTGTTTCCTTTGTTACACCTATTATATCACTTAAAATATTATGTGTCAAGAGGTGATTTTATGGCTATATCTGAAGCAAGAAAAAGAGCAAATGCAAAATATAATGCTAAAGCATACGAACAAGTACCGTTTAGAGTGAAAAAAGGACAAAAACAAGTTTTGAAAGATATTGCAGAACAACAAGATGAGAGTCTTAACGGTTACATCAAAAGCGCTGTACAGGCTAAAATTTTAGACGATACAGGTAAAGAAATTGAATTGTAAGTAATTTATTGATTAAAACTATCTATTTAAAAATATCTATAGAAAAGAGCGATAAGAATGCCGACGTTAAGTATATTTTTTGGTATCATAGTAAGAATGTATAGCGAGTTAGGTGGCAAACATAATATGCCGCATATACACGCAGAATATCAAGACTACGAAATTGTAGTTGATTTTGAGGGAAACATATTAGAAGGTGATTTTCCCAAAAATAAACTTAAATTGCTGCTTGCGTGGATTGAAATTCATAAAGAAGATTTATCTGCAAACTGGAAATTATTATCAAGCGGTGACGGTTATTTTAAGATTGAGCCGTTAAAATAATAGCAGATTTTTAAGAACAGGGGGTATAATATGAAATATCCAAATGTAATACAAGTAAAAACGTCAGATAATTACAATGTTATTGTAACTTTTGAAAATGGCGAAATAAAGCGTTTTGATGTAAAACCCTATATAAGAGGCGAATGGTTCGGGAAACTCAAAAATAAGGCTGATTTTGAGACTGTCAGACCTTGCGGCAATACAATAGAATGGTCAGGCGGTCAAGACATTGCACCACATGAATTATACGAATTATCTAATCCGGTATAATTCTACTCATAACGAGCCACAATTCTTTTGTTATACTATGATAATCTATACAGGTCGGAGCGGTAAATATGTCGCTCCGTTTTATATTTCTTAGTGTAAAAGGGCGGACGAGTATAAATACACTGTATCGTATATAATTATCAAAACAAACTATGATTTTTGAAATTTGTCTACTATTTGTCTACTACAGGCACCAAAAAAGGCTAAAAATTACGATAGGTTACAAAAAGTAAAATCGTCAAAAACGGCGTAAAAACGTAGGTTTTGAGAGATTGCTAAAAACTGCTGAAAGTAATATTATCCGCTCGTAATGAATAGGTCAGCGGTTCGATTCCGCTTATCGGCTCCACTTTTAAACCCCTGAAACAGCACTGTTTCAGGGGTTTTGATTTGTGTTATAATTAAAATTTCTGAATAATATCGATATTCTTCGGCAGGCTCCACAGCACAAGCTTCATTCGGTTGTTTGTTGTTACATCGGGAGCGTTTGCATCATCAGTGAAGTCCTTAACACCGAAATATTGTGACGGTGTCACCAATCCGCTGTCGCCCTTGTAATAAAAATGCGGACCGTAAGCGTTAAATGCCGATGAAAAAGCTTTTACTTCAACAAGATGCTGCTGTCCCGATTCGATAGACGGCACTTCTAGAGTGTTGTTTTTGCCGTATACATATCCGACCGGAGCGCCGTCAAATTTTACCTCCATCGCCGAAACATTGCGGCAGTCAATCTGGATATATGGGTGTAGAATATTCTCTCTTGTGATAAAGATTTTCTTTGCAATTACATAATCAGTACAGAACGGATAACCACATTCTGTCAGACTTGAATTGCTTTCCATTGTCGGATTTTTTAATATAAAGTCATAAGACGTCTGCACCTGGCGTTCGTCAAATATCAGGTAGCCTCTTGAGGATATAACTTTAAAATCTCCAAGAAGGCACGCATAAATATGGCCGCAGTTTTCAAGCAGAATTGTGTTTTTTCCGCCGAGAATGTTATCGGTAATATCGTAGTATATACCGTATTCATCACGGTTTTCGGCGGTGACTATTATGTTGTTTATGCTGACATTTGCTGTTTCGTCACTGACTAACAGCTTTACCGGACCGGCTGAAAAGTCAGAATCAACTGTGAAATTACAGATGAGGTTTTCCCCATCTTGCTTCGGAATCAGAACAAGACGGTTTTGTTTTGGAAATGTTACCGACCAGTCGCTTTGGTGTATTTTCATCGGTACAATTTCCTGTGTTCTGCTTTTGATTAGCTCAAGCGGTATAACCTCAGTATCAGTTGTAGGAATGTCAGTAAGTATACGAACTCCGTTCGCTTTGGCGCGTTCGATATACATCATGCCCTTTTTGGAAAACGAGCAGCCGGGCGTCACAAGAATAGTGCTGTAGGCTGCGTTGCCGACTGTAACACCTCTCTCGCGGTAGTCGACATTGTTTTCAAAAGTGATTTCATCGGTTATATCAAATCTTCTGCCGATCTCATGGAGGCGGTTGCAGATTTCCAAAGCTTTGTCGCTGAGTTCGGACGACAGGCACACGGGTTGGTTTGAACCGTCTGTTTCGCTTATCTCGCCGAGTTTATCCGGCACGTAGTTTTCCCATATTGCCTGCATTGGAGTTATGACAAGAATATTTCTCGGCCGGTCAAATTCAATTTCCGCGAGGTGGTCTAATTTTTCAAATATAGACGGCAGTGCGGATTTCCACGGCATATGTGTTGGAAATGAAGCAGGCCGGTCTATTATATTATCAAATTTTAAGTCAGGCCTTGCGCAGTGAAAGACAAAAGTGTTGATACCACATTCAATCAGCCATGAAATATTTTTTTCAAGGTCATAAGGATTAAGCCCCCAGCCGGCACCGTACAGAGCTTTGCACATACAGGTTCCATCACCGAACTGACGAGCGGCAGATGAGGCGATTCTCGGATAATAACAGTTGCCGGCGTATCGTCCGAAGCCGCTTACTCCGGGAATGTTGACGTCCTTCAATGCTTGGACGGCCGAGCCGTGGTAGCTGACCTGCAAAAAAGGAGTTTTATCGCCTTTGAGTTCAGCCATAAACAGCTTATTATTCTGATTGCACCACTCCTGAATTTGGTCGAAATAGCACACCTTCAATCTTTCTGTGATCAGCTGCCAATATTGCGCCTTGATTTCCTTTGATTGACCTTCGGGGGCAAACAATTCGATAAGCCGGCTGTTTATATCCTCTCCGTATTTCTGGTTATAATCTTTAACTATATCGTCATACCACGGAACGCAGCCTAACGCGCGCCCGCAGCCGTTTCCGCGGACAAAGCCGTTTTTGTCGCTGAAAAAGCCTTTGACGTAGTTAAACGCTTCTTTCGGGAGGCCGGACTTATATTTTTCGTAAGTTTGTTCTATCAGTTCCCTCACACAGGAGAAGTCGAGCATATTTATCCCGGCTCTGAAGCGTTTTTCGGTATAAGATTTGTCAGAGGAGAGCTCAAGCCAACAGCTTTGCATAGCCGTAAGTTCTTTTTCAAACGCGTCGTTTGCAGAGCACGCCCTTTCGGACTGCTCATCGCCAATCCAAAAATCCATTTCAAGAGACTTGGCATATATAATAATGTCCGAAACAGCCTTCATATATTTTTCGCTCAGATATTCGGGACTGCCGCAGTAATTTCTTGTCTGAAAGACAAGTCCGTCAAAACCAAGCTCTTTAATTTCGTGTATTTGATTCCTGATTGCGTCATATGCAGTCAGGTCATCTATTGCCAAGAGAGCTAACTTTTTTAATGGTTTCATTTTTCATTTCCCCTTCAAATTAGGTTGACAAAACACTTAATAAACATTATACTATAAAAGTGGAAAAAAATAAACATTTTTTTTGGAAAAGGGGTAATAAAAATGAAAATAGCTTTGATTAATGAGAATTCTCAGGCGGCAAAGAATGAGATTATTTACAATTCTTTGAAAAATACAGTAGAGCCGCTCGGTCATGAGGTGCTGAACTTCGGTATGTACAGCGCCGATGACGACGCACAGCTTACATATGTAATGAACGGTATTCTTGCGGCAATTCTGCTTAACTCGAAGGCGGTAGACTTTGTTGTTACAGGCTGCGGTACGGGCGAAGGCGCTATGCTTGCGCTTAATTCATTTCCCGGTGTGCTTTGCGGTCATGTTACGAGCCCTCTTGACGCGTATCTGTTCAGTCAGGTAAACAACGGCAATGCGATTGCTATGCCGTTTGCCCAGGGCTTTGGCTGGGGCGCAGAGCTCAACCTTGACTATACCTTTGAAAAGCTGTTCTCGACCGAGATGGGTGGCGGATATCCGAAGGAGCGTGCCGTTCCCGAACAGAGAAACAAAAAGATTCTTGACGAGGTTAAGAAGGTTACGCATCAGGATATTATGTATGTTTTGAAGAACATCGACCAAGACCTCTTAAAGTCAGCTGTCAGCGGCGAAAAGTTTGCTGATTTGTTCTTCCCGAACTGTCAGGTTCCGGAGATTGCTGAATATATCAAGAGCGTACTCTAAGGGTTATTGAATTAATTAGCTCCGCCTGAAATCGGGCGGAGCTTTTTTTGACAAAAATTTATCTAAAATTAACTTGTCAAATTATTGACAATAGGGCGTATTTCTTATATAATGAAAACTGAATTAAAGATTGCGGTCGTAAACACTTACTCCGAAGCAGGAAGTCGGCATTAGAGGGCTCCCACAAAGCCGAGTGTTTTGTGGGAAGAGGAGCAAACACGGAGAGGTGAAGCTTTTCGGCTTAAGCCGAAAACGTAACGGTGCAGTGATTTGCGACGAGAGGAGCAGAGAGAAAATGGAAGTCAGAGTGTGTATAGGAAGTTCGTGTCATTTGAGGGGTTCGTATGATATAATCAACCTTATGAAGAGCCGCGTTGAGGAGAACAAGCTCGAAGATAAGGTTAATCTTGCGGCAGCATTTTGCCTCGGCAGATGCGGAGAGGGCGTGAGCATCAAGGTTGATGAGCAGATTATCAGCGGCGTCACAAAGGATAATTTTGACGAGGTATTTAATACGTATATTTTAAGTGCGGTTTAAGGTGAGTGAATACTATGCAGAACTGTATACAGCTTGAAAAATCGAATTGTAAAAATTGCTACAAGTGTGTCAGATATTGTCCCATGAAGTCAATAAAGGTTGTTGACGGTCACGCTGAGATAATACCGAATGAATGTATATTGTGCGGAAAGTGCTATGTAGTTTGTCCTCAGAATGCGAAGAGGCTCAGAGACGACACGTCAGGTGTGAAGGCTCTGTTTGAAAACGGTGAGGAGGTCTATGCTTCAATAGCGCCGTCGTACATAGCGAATTACGAGAATATTAATTTTTCAATAATCAAGGACGCCTTGCTTAAGCTCGGATTTAAGGACGTCCAGGAAACAGCTGTCGGTGCAACCGTGGTTAAAAGAGAATATGAAAAAATCATAAAGGACAGAAGCCAGAATGTGATTATTTCATCATGCTGTCACAGCGTAAATACGCTTATTCAGAAGCGTTATCCGGAGGCGCTCAAGTATCTGGCTAAGGTTTTATCCCCCATGCAGGCGCACGGCAAATTGATTAAGGAACAGCACGAGGGCAGCCGTGTGGTGTTTATCGGTCCTTGTATTTCTAAAAAGAACGAGGTTGATAAGTATCCCGGTTACGTTGATTATGCCCTGACATTTGATGAGCTTAACGAGTGGATGGAGGAGAGAAACATTGAGTTTGACTATTCCGTAGCTGACGAGTCAAACGGCGGAAGAGCCAGGTGGTTTCCGACAAAGGGCGGTATTATCGAAAGCATGGATATAGATGAAGATTTTTCATATTTCAGCGTTGACGGCGTTGAGGACTGTATGAATGCTCTTGAGGATATTCAAAACGGAAATATAGAAAACTGCTTTGTTGAGATGAGCGCGTGTGACAGCAGCTGTATCGGCGGGCCAATCATGAAGCATGACAAGGTTTTCCGTGTAAGCAGCTGTCTTACAATCGGAAAAACCGCAGGAAAGCAGGACTTTGATGTTGCTCAGCCGGAGGATGGCCTTAAAAAGGTATTTGACGTTGAGTTTATCAGACAGAAAATGCCCGGAAGCGCGGCGATTGAAGAAATCCTTCATCGTATGGGCAAGAAAACAAGGGAACAGGAACTCAACTGCGGCAGCTGCGGATATCCGACCTGCCGCGATAAAGCGATTGCCGTATTAAACGGCAAGGCGGATATGGAAATGTGCCTGCCGTTCCTCAAGGAAAAAGCCGAGTCGTTTTCGGATACAATAATAAGCAATACGCCGAACGGCATTATTGTGCTTAACGACAGCCTGGAAATTCAGCAGATAAACAAGTCTGCACAGAGGATTATGAATATAAAGAACGCTCAGGATTTGACCGGAGAACCGGTTGTGAGAATACTCAATCCGACGGATTATATGATGGCAATGACAAGCGGAAATAAAAACAATGAGCCGAAGCGCAAGTACCTGAACGAATATCAGAAATATGTCGATGAAACAATCATATATGATCCTGAGTATCATATAATCATGAGCATCATGAAAGATGTTACAAATGAAGAAATAATGCGTGAAAAGAAGACACAGCAGAGCATGAACGCTATTGAAATTACCGATAAGGTCGTAGAAAAGCAGATGCGTGTTGTTCAGGAAATCGCGTCGCTGCTCGGTGAAACCACAGCCGAGACAAAAATCGCATTGACCAAGCTGAAGGAGACAATGGCGCAAGATGAATGATTTGTTTGCTGATGTTGGATATGTAAGTTTAAATCACGTAGGCGAGGAGCTTTGCGGCGACATGGTCGAAGTGGTACGCAAGGAAAATGAGCTTATCGTGGTACTTGCCGACGGGCTCGGCAGCGGTGTTAAAGCGAATATTCTTGCAACGCTCACCTCGAAGATTATTTCAACCATGATAGCAGAAAACATGAGCGTAGATGAATGTGTTTCTACAATAGCGGCAACTCTTCCGGTGTGCAAGAAGCGCGGTGTTGCGTATTCTACTTTCACAATAATGCGGTTTATCGAAAACACCGAGGCAGAGATAATTCAGTTTGACAATCCGGAGGTTATACTTCTGCGCGGCGGAAAGAATTATGAGTATTCCAAGAATGAGCGTGTAATCGAGGGAAAGAAGATATATGAGTCGAGAATTTCTCTTGAACAGGATGATGTGTTTATCGCCATGAGCGATGGCGCGATATATGCCGGCGTTGGTCAGGTTCTGAATTACGGATGGCAGAGGGAAAATATCATTGCCTTTGCTGAAGCGAATTATAACTACAAGCAGACAGCCAAGATAATCGCGTCAAGTATAGCTGACGAGTGCAATCACTTATATGCTTTAAAGCCCGGCGATGATACAACTGTCGCCGCGGTTCAGATAAGAAAGCGCAAGTCGTGTAATCTGCTGTTCGGCTCGCCGAAGGATCCTAAGGATGATAATAAAATGCTTGCACTGTTTTTCTCAAAAAGAGGTAAGCATATTGTTTGCGGAGGAACAACGTCTAATATAACCGCAAGGTATCTCGGAAAGGAGATAGTCACTCATGTAGACTATTCAGACCCCGCAATTCCACCGACTGCCTCAATCGAGGGAGTGGATCTGGTTACAGAAGGCGTAATCACTGTTGCCCGTGTTCTTGACTATGCGAAGAACTACTTGCAGGACAACTCGCTTTTTGAGAAATGGGGAAAACAAAACGACGGAGCAAGCGAAATTGCCAGATTACTATTCAGAGAGGCGACAGATATAAATTTGTTTGTGGGAAGAGCCCAGAATGTGGCTCATGAGACCCCTGATCTGAATATCAGCTTTAGTATAAAATCCAAAATTATTGAAGAACTTAAACAGTGTCTTGAAGAGATGGGTAAAAACGTGGTCGTGAACTATTTTTAGAGTGACCGAAAATATAGAATAGCGAATAAAGAATATTGAATAATGAATAATGAATAAAACGGTATGAAAATCTTTGATTTCTATGCCGGCAGGAGGGTATAATATGAGTAATGAACAAAAACCAATCGAACAAAATACGGGAAAAACAGTTGCGACAACTCTCAGAAAATTTGATACAAAGGTTCAGTATTTGAAATATAAGGTTTTGCGTGAGGTTGCACGTCATACATATGATGATACGCTTACACAGAGCTTTAATGATATTGCAAAGACTATTGTTAAGGACAAAGCGACAATGCGCTGCTGTATCTATAAAGAGAGAGCTATTGTCGGTCAGAGAATTGAAATGGCAAGCGGCGGTCATAAGAGTACCGATAACATCGTGGAGGTTCTGGATATCGCCTGCGACGAATGTCCGGTTGGCGGATATGAAGTCACACAGGCTTGCCGTGGCTGTCTTGCTCATAGATGTGAGGATGTATGTAAGCGCGGCGCTATCACCTTCGATGAAAATCAGAAGGCGCATATTGATAAGACAAAGTGTGTAGAGTGCGGTATGTGCGCTAAGGTTTGTCCGTACAGTGCAATAACAAATACACAGCGTCCATGCGTTAAGGCATGTAAGGTCAAGGCAATAAGTATGGACGAAAACAACGCCGCTGTTATTGATGAAAGCAAGTGTATTAACTGCGGCGCATGCGTATATCAGTGTCCGTGGGGGGCGCTTACTGATAAGTCATATATAATCGAAGTTGTAAATATGCTTAAACAGTATAAGGACGATACAAAGACGCGTCTGTATGCGGTTGTAGCTCCGTCTATCTCAGGTCAGTTCTCATATGCAAAGATTACGCTCGGACAGGTTGTTACAGGAATAAAGATGCTCGGCTTCCACAGCGTTGTCGAGGCGGCTCTCGGAGCGGATATGGTTGCATACAACGAGGCAAAGGAGCTTGCCGAAAAGGGCTTTTTGACAAGCTCGTGCTGCCCGGCGTTCGTTGACTATGTCAAGAAGAATTTCCCTACGCTTAAGGATAACATCTCACATAATCCGTCGCCTATGGCTGCGATTGCAAAATTCATCAAAGAAAACGACCCCGGCTCAAAGGTTGTATTTATCGGCCCCTGTACCGCGAAGAAAGCGGAAATCAGAAAGGATGAAGTCAAGGATTATGTTGACAGTGCGCTGACATTTGAAGAACTTCAGGCGCTGTTTGACGCAAAGAGTATTGAACTGACAGAACTCGGCGAGTCCGAACTCAACAACGCTTCGTATTACGGCAGAATTTTCGCGCGCTGCGGCGGACTTGCCGAGGCGGTTCAGGAAGCGCTTAAGGAGCAGGGAAATGAGGACTTTGAGCTTCATGCGGTATCCTGTGACGGCATCGAAGAGTGCAGAACTGCACTTCTTAAAGCATCAAAGGGCATAGGAAATATTAACTTTATTGAAGGTATGGCTTGTGTCGGCGGCTGTATCGGCGGCGCCGGATGCCTGACCCATGGCCCGAAGAATAAGCTTGAGGTTGATAAGTACGGAAAGCTTGCCATGGAAAAAACTATTACAGATGCAATAAAGAACCTGTAACAGTATGTGAATTATCACTTGACAAACGTGCCAATATGCTTTATAATAAAGCTGTGGAAAATAAGAAATTAATGTATAAAAAAGAGGTGAAAATAATGGCTTATCAGATCGGTGAAGAGTGCATCAAGTGTGGTGTATGTGCAAGCGAATGTCCTGTATCATGCATTTCTGAAGGCGATGCTACATATCAGATCAACGCTGACGAGTGCATCGATTGCGGAAACTGCGCAAACGTTTGCCCCGTTGATGCTCCTAAGGCATAATTTTGCTCATTCAGGAACCGCTCCGTTCTGGAGCGGTTCTTTTTTTAAAACAAAAAGCAGTTCTACTTAAGCAGAACTGCAAGTGTATGATTTAACTGTATTTAAAATTTATATTAACAATAATTAAGGCTACATATTATTCGTTACATAATTTCCGATTCTGTCAATGGCATGGTTCTCGTCTGCCCCTTCGGTCACAAATTTAATCGTTTCACCGCACTGAGTGCCAAGGCTCAGAAGAACAAAAAGCTTTTTAATATCGGCAACCTGGTTGTCCTTTACAACATATGTCCGACAATCATGCTCTCCGGCGAGCTTAATCAAATCAAGCGCCGGCTTAGCAGCTAAATCATACTTGTTTGTGATAGTGTATGAAAACTCTCTCATAGCCATACCTCCTATACTATCCATACACGGTAAAAGTGCCGTGTATCAAACTTTGATGATTATTTCCCTTATCAGTTATTATTAAACTACCATTTCTGAAAAAAGTCAATCTGTATTCTACCCAAGATTTTTCCGGGCTAAAATATTTTTTTGGATAATTTTTTGCGTATTATTTAAGATTTATGGTGAAAAAATAATTATTTTACAGTTTTTTTGTAGAACTTGACAAAGAGTGTTACAAGAGATTTACAGATTTATTAAGCAAAAGTATCCTGAGCGGTATATTATAAAATTAAATTCATATGATTAATTAAGATATTCCCCCATCTCAGGTGATAATTATGAAAAACATTAAAGATATATTGAAACTTCCGGCCGGACGAAAGCGCAAAAAGGAAGCGGAAACAAGCAGGCCTCTGAGGGATAGTATAAGAAAGATAGTGATTAAAGATTGATTATTTAAGTATCTCCTTAAAATATAAAAGCCGCACGGTATATTCTCGGTGCGGCTTTTTGTACGCCAAATTTTCGAAAATTATCCGAATTATTTTAAATTTGTATTGCAAAATCATAATGTTTGTTATATAATAGACAAGTAAAACAGAGTTAATTTAAACTTGGAAATACTGGAGGTCTTAAAAATGGCAAAAGAAAAGGTTGTACTGGCATATTCAGGAGGACTTGACACATCTATCATTATTCCGTGGCTTAAGGAGAACTATGATTATGATGTAATTGCCGTATGCGGTGATGTCGGTCAGGGCAAGGAGACAGATGGGCTCGAAGAGAGAGCCAAAAAAGCCGGCGCTTCTAAATTGTATATCGAAGATTTGCGCGATGAATATGTTGCGGATTTTATTTTCCCGACATTAAAAGCCGGCGCCGTATACGAAGGCAAGTACCTTCTCGGTACATCTCATGCTCGTCCGATTATCGCAAGAAGACTTGTTGAAATAGCAAAAAAGGAAGGTGCTGTAGCCATTTGCCACGGCGCTACCGGCAAGGGTAACGACCAGGTTCGCTTTGAGCTTACTATTAAGGCATTGGCTCCTGAGCTGAAGATTATAGCGCCCTGGAGAATTTGGGACATCAAATCACGTGAGGACGCTGTTGATTACGCAGAGGCTCATAATATTGAAATCCCGGTTACAAAGAAGGACTTGTATTCAAGAGACAGAAACATCTGGCACATCAGCCATGAAGGTATGGATCTTGAGAATCCGGCTAACGAGCCGCAGCTTGACAGCCTGCTTAAGCTGGGCGTTTCGCCGCAGAAAGCGCCTGACGAACCCACATATGTTACTATCGGCTTTGAGAAGGGCGTTCCGGTGTCAGTCGACGGCAAGAAAATGGCTCCCCGCCCGCTGGTTGAGAAGCTCAATGAGCTTGGCGGAAAGAACGGTATCGGTATTGCCGATATCGTTGAGGACAGACTTGTCGGCATGAAGTCAAGGGGCGTTTATGAGACGCCGGGCGGAACTATCCTCTATACTGCAATTCAGGAGCTTGAATATCTCTGCCTTGACCGTGATACACAGGCGTTTAAGCGCCAGGCAGCTATTAAGTTCGCTGAACTCGTATATGACGGAAAGTGGTATACACCGCTGCGTGAGGCGTTGTCAGCAATGGTTGATTCAATGGAAGAAACCGTTACAGGTGAAGTAAGACTTAAGCTCTATAAGGGAAGTGCCACACCCGCCGGCGCAAAGTCACCGTATTCATTATATAATGAAGATATTGCAAGCTTCGGCGACAGCCATGAGCTCTATAGCCATAAGGACAGCGAAGGATTTATCAACCTCTTCGGACTGCCGCTTAAGGTCAGAGCTATGATGAAGAATAAGTTTAATAAATAATTTTGGTTAAGCGTACTTTAAGATAGAAGTTAGGAGAATAAATATAATGGCAAAACTATGGGGCGGACGTTTTTCCAAGTCCACTGACGCGCTTGTCGACGACTTTAACTCATCAATCAGATTTGATGCCAGAATGTACGCTCAGGATATTTTGGGCAGTCAGGCGCATGCCGAGATGCTCGGCCGTCAGGGAATAATTCCTGAAGCGGACGCCGATTTGATAGTAAAAACTCTCGGCGAGATTAAGTCTGATATTGAGGCGGGTAATGTCGAATTTCAGATTGACGCCGAGGACATACATATGAACATTGAGACTATTCTGATTTCCAGGATAGGTGATGTGGGCAAAAGACTGCATACGGGCAGAAGCCGAAACGATCAGGTTGCGCTTGATATACGCATGTATTTGAGAGATGAGATCGATGAAATTATGAAGGACGTTGAAACGCTCAAATCATCGATTTTAGAGATTGCTGAGGCAAACCTTGATACGATTATGCCGGGGTACACGCATCTCCAGAAGGCGCAGCCTATTACACTCGCCCATCATATGATGGCATATTATGAAATGTTCCGCCGTGACGGCGAGAGACTTGAGGACTGCCGAAAGCGTCTCAATGTTATGCCGCTGGGCAGCGGAGCTTTGGCAGGAACAACATATGACCTCGACCGTGAGTTTGTGGCGGAAAAACTCGGGTTTGACGGAGTAACTCAAAACAGTCTTGACGGCGTGTCCGACAGGGATTTTGTTCTTGAGTTTGCGTTTGATTTGTCTGTGGTTATGACGCACCTCAGCCGTATGTCCGAAGAAATTATTCTTTGGAGTTCGCACGAGTTTAAGTTCATCGAGCTTGACGATGCGTACAGCACGGGTTCGAGCATTATGCCGCAGAAGAAAAATCCCGATGTGGCAGAGCTTGCCAGAGGAAAGACCGGCAGAGTATACGGCGATTTGATGGGATTGCTTACGGTTATGAAAGGTATTCCGCTTGCATACAATAAGGATATGCAGGAGGACAAGGAGCAGATTTTTGACGCTGTTGATACAGTCAAAATGTGCCTGCCTGTATTTGCCAAGATGATTGCCACAATGACAGTTAATAAGGACTCAATGCTGAGAGGCGCCAAGGGCGGATTTACGAATGCGACCGATGTGGCTGACTACCTGGTCAAGCACGGCTTGCCTTTCCGTGACGCACATGCCGTTGTAGGCAAAATGGTTGCGTATTGTATAGAGAAAGACACCGTTATTGACGCCTTGACCATGGATGAGTTCAAGAGCTTTTCGAAGCTTTTCGGCGACGATATTTATGATGCGATTTCGCTTACCACGTGCGTTAACCAGAGAAAGCTGACAGGTGGCCCGGCAATAGAAACTGTAAAAAAATTAATTGAAAAATATAAAAAACAATAAAAAATTATAAAGGAGATTGAAAGAAATGAAACTTTTTGTTGATACAGCCATTGTTGATGAAATTAAAGAAGTCAATGATATGGGTGTTATTTGTGGTGTAACGACAAATCCGTCGCTTATCGCAAAGTCAGGCAGAAAATTTGAAGATGTAGTTAAGGAAATCACTGAAATCGTTGATGGTCCTATCAGTGCCGAGGTTACAGCAAAAGACCCCGATGAAATGGTTGAGCAGGCTATTCCGCTCACAAAGATTCACAAGAACATCATCATCAAGATTCCCTTCAACAAGGAAGGTCTGATGGCTTGCAAGAAGATGACAGCTCTCGGAATCAAGACAAACGTTACTCTTATCTTCTCAGCTGCACAGGCTCTGCTCGCAGCAAAAGCCGGCGCTACATATGTAAGCCCGTTCCTCGGCAGACTTGATGATATCGGCACAGACGGCATGAACCTTATTGAAGAAATCGTTGAAGTATTCGCAAACGATCCTGAAATTGAGACAGAGATTATCGCGGCTTCAATCAGAAATCCGATTCATGTAATCAATGCCGCAAGAGTTGGCTGCGACATCGCAACTGTTCCGTATGGTGTAATCATGCAGATGCTGAACCATCCGCTTACAGATGCAGGTATTGCAAAATTCGATGCTGACTGGGCTACAGTACCGAAGAACTAAGTCATGATTTATTTTCTTTGCCAAGGCGGATTTTATACTTCCGCTTTGGCATTTTTTATGATGCAGATTATAGTGGGGTGAAAGCGGCATATGACAAAGCATGATATACTAAAGCAATATTTCGGTCACGACAGCTTCCGCGATGGTCAGGAAGACCTGATTGACAATATACTTTCCGGCAGAGATGTCCTCGGTATTATGCCGACAGGAGCAGGAAAGTCGGTTTGCTACCAGATTCCTGCAATGCTCCTGAACGGAATAACCGTGGTGATTTCACCGCTTATTTCGCTTATGAAGGATCAAGTCAGAGCTCTAGTCGAATCCGGAATACCTGCGGCATATATAAACAGTTCTCTCAGCTTTGGTCAGCTCAGAGAGGTGTTTCGCCGTGCGTCTGCCGGCGCATACAAGATAATATACGTTGCTCCCGAACGGTTAACGACCGACGGTTTTTTGGCATTTGCCGAAAATACAAAAATATCAATGGTGACAGTGGATGAGGCTCACTGTGTTTCGCAGTGGGGACAGGATTTCAGACCGAGCTATCTCAAAATCGTGGAGTTTATCGAACTGCTGTCATACCGACCGATAATCAGTGCATTTACAGCAACCGCAACAAAACAGGTTGCTAAGGACATCAGCCGTATATTAAAGCTTGATAATCCATATGAGGTTGTCACCGGCTTTGACAGGCGAAATCTGTATTTTGAGGTCATTAAGCCAAAGCATAAGTTTGAAACGCTTGTCGATATTTTGAACCGTGATGCCAATCGCGGCAAAAGCGGCATAATCTACTGCATCAGCCGGAAGCTAGTTGAGGATGTGTGCAGTGACCTCTGTGAGCGGGGTTTTTCTGCTACCCGATACCATGCAGGTCTGGAAGCCGAGGAACGCAGACGTAATCAGGATGACTTTCTGTTCGACCGAAAAACAGTGATGGTTGCGACAAATGCTTTCGGTATGGGCATCGATAAGTCAAATGTGTCGTTTGTTGTGCACTATAATATGCCAAAGGATATTGAAAGCTATTATCAGGAGGCAGGAAGAGCCGGGCGTGACGGTGAGCCGGCACAGTGTACACTGCTGTACAGCCCGAAAGATGTACGGACCAATAAGTGGCTGATTGAAAACAGTGAAGAAAATGAAGAATTAAGTGAAGAAATGCGGGAAAATATCAGAAAAAAGGATTTAGAGCGCCTTAAGATGATGACCTTTTACTGCACGACCTATGACTGCCTGCGTGGGTTTATCTTAAAATACTTCGGCGAGCGCTCGCCGCAAAGCTGCAATCACTGCTCAAACTGCGATACAAATTTTGAAAATGTTGATGTGACCATCGAGGCTCAGAAGATAATAAGCTGTGTTTTGCGGCTCAGGCAAAGAGGAAGAACATTCGGGAAAAATATGATTATAGACATATTGCGTGGCTCAAAAAATGAGAAGGTTTTGTCATGGGGACTTGATTCGCTTTCCACATACGGTATTATGTCGGATACGCCTGCGCGGCGTATACACACTATATTTGACTATTTAATTGACAGAGGCTGCTTGTCTGTTGACGAGGATCACTATAATACTATCCGCACTGAAAATTCCGCACGGGATATCTTGTTTGGCGGCAAAAGTCTGACGATGCGTATGCCAAAGGAGAAAATTCCGAAAATACCGGATAAGCCTGAGGAATACTCAGAGGTTAACGAAAAGCTCATGGCGCGCCTGAAAGAAGTCCGCATGACGCAGGCAAAGCGCCGCGGCGTGCCTGCATATGTGATTTTCACGGACGCTACACTCAGAGATATGTGCAGAATAATGCCGGCTTCAGAACGCGAGTTTCTTGAAGTCTCAGGCGTAGGTGAGGAAAAGCTCAGACGCTACGGCGAAATTTTTATTAATGAGATAAAGAGCTTTATTAAAAATAATAAAGAATAAAAACTAAACAATCACTTTATATGGTTTGGTCATAATATCCAGCGGATTCCCGTCCCAAATTACTAAATCTGCGTCCTTGCCGGCTTCAATCGAGCCGACACGCGAATCAATACCGCAGATTTTTGCCGGATTTACAGTTATTGCTCTCAATGCTTCGCTTCTGTCCATACCGTGCTTTACCGCCATTGCCGCACATAGCGGAAGGTATTTTTCGGGCGTTTCAGGGTGGTCGGTTATTATTGCCGTGCATAAGCCCTGCGCCGACAGTACTGCCGGCGTTGCCTCGCTCTGATTTTTCAGTTCGGGCTTGCTGCGGTCGGTCAGAATAGGTCCGAGCAGGACAGGGTATCCTTCTGCTTTTAATTCTTCGGCAATCATATGCCCCTCGGTGCAGTGAACCAAAACAAGCTTCACGCCGAATTCTTCTGCGATACGTATTGCAGTGAATATATCATCTGCGCGGTGTGCGTGTGCATGCAGGGGAATTTCGCCTTTTAGTACAGGAATAAGAGCTTCTGACTTGATGTCATATTCCGGTTTTTCATCTTCGTCGGGATTTTTTTCATATTCTTCAAGGTTTTTTAAGTAATCACATGCTTTTTGCAGACTTTCCCGAATAATCGAGGCGGTTGCCATTCGTGTGATAGGGGTCTGGCTCTTGTCGTTGTATGTTGATTTAGGATTTTCACCGAGAGCAATCTTTATTCCGACCGGTGCTTTTATTATCATATCGTCAATCCGCCTGCCGTAAGTCTTTATCGCCGCAGGCTGTCCGCCGATTGGGTTTGCGCTTCCCGGTCCGGTGATAACAGTCGTTATGCCGGCGGCAAAAGCTTCGCTGAAGGCGTTTTCCATCGGGTTTACGGCGTCGATTGCCCGAAGATGCGGAGTGCATGGGTCTGTGTCCTCGTTGCCATCGTCACCCTCAAAGTTCAGACCGTCCTCCCACATTCCCAGATGTGAGTGAGCGTCGATAAGCCCCGGCGTCACGAGCCTCTGACCTGCGTCAATTATTTCAGCTCCGCAGTCTGTATATTCGCTTGGGTCATATTCCGACATTTGTCCGACCTTTGCAATCTTTTTGTTCTGAATTACTATATATCCGTTCTTAAATTCCGTATCTGATGAATCCATTGTCAGTATATCTGCGTTTATAATTAATTTTAATTTCATGTACTTCTCCTTTTTTATTCAATCCATATAATATCTGCTCCGTACTTTTCCGCAAGAGCGGTCCCCTGTTCTTCGCCGAGTACAAAGCATGCGGTAGACAGACAGTCGGCAAGAAGCGACGAGTCTGAAATGACAGTGACACTGCTCGAACCCGTCTCAGCAGGATAACCGCTTTCAGGGTCAATAATATGATGGTAGTTTTTGTCATTGTAATAAAAATGCCGCTGATATGTTCCGCTGGTTACCACACTCTGTCCGGAGTATATGTCAACCGTTTGCTTGTATACGCCGGAATCTTCAAAAGGCTCCTGAATTCCAACGGTGGTATGTCCGTCCTTGTGCCTCGGATTGCTGCCGGATACGCCTGTGTTTCCTCCCAGATCGATTATAACAAATGCATCGGGATACTTATTATTTATCATTTTGGTGATTTTTTCGCAAACATAGCCCTTTCCGCATCCGCCGAGATTAATCTTGATACCATCTTTCGCTTTGGCAAGAGTTTTGTTTTCCACATCAAGTATAAGATTTTTATAACCGACAAAGGCAAGAGCGTTTTCGATTTGTTCGTCATTCGGCGGCACGGGATTGTCGGATTTGAAATCCCATAGGTCTGTAATCGGTGCAATCGTGATATCAAATGCTCCGCCGGACGACTCCGAAATTTCAAGAGCGCATTTTATGATTTCAAAAGTATCGTCATCGAGTGATATGGGTGAGTTTGCCGGGGCAGAGTTGAACTTTGATACGGTTGAACTCTCGTTGTAATAATCAATTTTGTTTTGAATATCTTTGGCTAAGCTGAACGCATCCGAAATAACAGCGCCGGGGTCGCTCGCTCCGGTGACTGAAACAGTGCATACCGTGTCGAGAATAAACTCGGTGTCAGTCGCTGTGCCTGAGCGGTAGCCTGAGCATCCCGTTATAGATAAGAGTATTGTAATATATATGAATAGATAAAGAAATTGATATTTGAGCTTTGTATTTTTCATAAGGTAATTATAGCCCAAAATATGAAAATGTCAACTTATTTTAATAATTTTGAAAAAAAATAAGAAATTTTAAAAAAGGGGTTGAAATTTTCGGCAAAGCGTAGTATAATACTAACGTGTAATAGTAAAGAAAAATAAATAAAATGCGTTAACTTTCTGCTCTTAAACACTGTGGATTCGGCATTAAAACGGTTGATTCCGCGGGTTTAAGGTGCACAGCATAAGGCGCATTGTTCACATATTTTTTGGGGAAAGGAGGATAACCTCGAATTTTGAAGTTTTGAAATTGCAGATTTAATTGGGAAGAAATCGACGATTTTATAAAAAACAAAAACAAAATTAGGAGGAAAAATTTAAATGAAAAAGAATATTTTTAAGTTTGGCGCTGCCCTCACAGCTGCCATGATGGTATTCTCAGCTACCGCAATGCTTGCATTTGCTGAGGGTGATGAAGTTGCTGCTGAACCGGATACGGTTGTTTCAGACGTAGTTGAAGCTTCTGTTGAAGAAACAGCAAAAGAGGAAGCAGAAGAAGCGCCTGAAGCTGAAGAAGCACCGACAGAAGAGACTCAGGAAGTGGTTGTTCCGCTTGAGACAGAAGAAATCACAAATGCTGATATCGAAGCAGCTGCAGAGGTTGAAGCTGCTGCAGGTCAGGCTGATGTTGACGGCTCAATCGTTAGTATCGGTAAAATATCTGCTTCAAAGACAGAGTCTTACTATGAAGTAAGCGTTCCGTTCACAGTTACAAGCGTTCAGAGTCAGATGACGTTCTTTATATATGATATCACTGCTTTGGCATCAGGTACACCGGACGCAACAGTTGGATTTACTTCAACTACACCGGTTGCTTATATCAATCAGTATGCAGGTGAAGCAAGTGGTACATACACCTTTAAGCTGGCTGCAGACAAGTATACAGATGATTCCATTATCGTTGTAAAGATCGGCGGTACAGATGTTGCTACACCTGACGCTGCATCAATTAAGCTCGCTGACGCTCAGCAGGGCGGTGATGTTGTATATGGCGATGTTAACGGTGACGGCAAATGGAATGCAGCCGATACTTTGCTTGTACTCCAGTTTGGCGCAGGTAAGATTGAGATGACAGAAGAACAGAAAACAAGTGCTGATGTTAATTTGGATGGAAAATTTAATGCAGCTGATACCTTGTTAATTCTTCAGTATGGTGCAGGTAAGATTGATACTTTACCACAGCCGGTTCAGTAATCGATAAAGCAAAAAATAACAAGTTCTAAAATACGAAAGGGGTTTTAAACTATAATGAGAAATTTTAAAAGAATAACAGCTGTCGTTATGGCAGTGGCTATGTTGTTAAGTCTCATGTCAATCAGTGCATTTGCTGCTGGCGATAAGTTGATTGACTTGACATTTACAGCTGATAAGACAACAATTGCTGCAGGTGAATCTGTTGATGTTTCTATAGACTTTACACCTAAGGCAGCAGGTCCGTTTGTTCAGGGTAATGCAACATTTGAGTTTGTATATGACAAGGATGCTTTTGATGCAGTTGTTAAGAGCATCGACCCGAACTGGGAAGCACTCACAGACGTTACACCTAATTTTTCTAAGGGTGGTCAGTTTGGTGTAGGAAGTATAATGAGCCTGACAGGCACAAAGGCTAATATAGCAGTTGTTACATTGACAGCTAAGTCTACTGCTTCTGGTGATTACACTATTGGTGGTGTAAACTTCAACGGAAACACATTGTCAATGGAAGCTTTTGATGCTGATATTACTAATGCTACAGTAAAAGTTGGCGGTAGCGCACCTGTTCCGACAGCGGCTCCTACAGCAGCTCCTACAGCAGCTCCGGGACAGCCGACAGCAGCTCCTACAGCAGCTCCTACAGTAGCTCCTACAGCAGCTCCTACAGCTACACCGGAACCGCAGGCTATTAAGCCTTCTACATCTTCAGCTGTAGTTGGTAAAGACTTCTCTGTAACAATCACCAGAACAGATGCAAGCGAAGAAGCTACTGTAAAGGTTATTCTTACACCTGCAGTTGAAGGCGCTGCACCGACTGTTAAGGAAGTAACATTCCCGGCAGGCGAGACAAAGATCAAGGTAACAGTTACAGCTGATGAAATGGAAAAAGTTGCTGCTAAGGGCGAAAGCTTCAACATCAGCGTATTGTATAATGACGAAGAAGTATACACTATTGACAAGAAGATGTCTACAGCAAGCAGTTCATCAGGTAACTCAGGACTCACAACCGGCTCAACGGGTGTAACAACACCTGCTCCGGCAACAGCTGCTCCTGGTACAGAGCCTACAACTGCTCCTGGCACAGAGCCTACAGTAGCACCGAGCACTGTAGTATTTGAAGACGTTCCCACTACATACTGGGGTTATGATTACATCATGGATCTTTACAACAACGGTATCGTAAACGGCGTAACAGCTACACAGTTTATGCCTGAATCAAACGTAACTCGTGCAGAGTTCACAAAGATGGCTGTAGGTATCTTTGGTCTTACAGCTACTTCAACTGTATCTCCGTTCTCAGATGTATCAGATAGTGACTGGTTTGCGCCTTACGTAATTGCTGCTTCAGAAGCAGGTATCGTTCAGGGTATAACTGATACAGAATTTGGACCGGATGAAAATATTACACGTGAGCAGATGGCTACAATCATCGGTCGTCAGTATGGAACAACTTCAACAGAAGCAGTAAGCTTTACAGACACTGCAAGCATTGAAAGCTATGCACTGCCGTATGTTGCTGCTTTAGTAGAAGCTGGTTACCTCACAGGTGATGAGAACGGCGCATTCAATCCGAAGAACAACGCAACAAGAGCAGAATCTGCTGCACTTCTTGACAGAGTATATGTTAGTGTAAAAGTTGTTCCTGAAGCAACAACTGCTCCCGAAGCAACAGCTGCTCCTGAAGCAACAGCAGAACCTGAAGCAACAGCAACAGCTACTCCTGAAGCTAAATAATTCGATTAAATTGAATCGTTTTTCAGAGAGACCCATTTTTGGGTCTCTCTTTTTATTTTTGGGAAAGTCGGGTTATACAGAGCAATAAGTATTATTTGTTAAAGTAGCCGCATTATAAGGCTAAATATAAAAAACATATTGAAATTCCGCAGAATTGTGGTATAATATAAAAAGTATTAAAATGGATATGTATACATAAATTGAGGTTGCAGAATATTAATAAACAGAAAAAGAGGAAATGATATGTTTAAAAAGCTAATATGCAGCGGATTACCGGTTGTTATGATTATTATGGTTATTACAAACACGCTGTGCCTGACTGTTGCGGCTGATGAAGAACCTGAAAAAGAATATACGGATATTACATATACATTAAGCTCTGAAGCAAGAACATCTCTGAGCGACTATTTGTGCCGCTTCGGAGCATGTTATACTACGGATTTTGAGGGAGAGAACGGCGGAAAGGTTGTATTTGATACTGACAACTGGACTAAAAAAATGTCTGAGATAATATGGTGGCAGTATTTGGCATACAGCAAGCGCGACAGACAGAACCCTAACGCTCCGATAAGCGGAAACACAAAGACTGTTACACCGGATAACCTGCAAAGCTGTGTAAAGAATACATTCGGCTTAAGCACAACACCGGATGCGGTCAGAAATGCTGCTGATGATTATTATATAGACCATACTGACGGAAATTATCATCCGCCCCAGCAAAATCCAAATGATACAATGTGGACATGGTCGCCGGAGAGCTGTAAGATACAATATTTTGCAAAGCTGAAAGAAGGCGGATACCTTGTTCATTATATACCTGAGTATCTCGAATCCGGCAGCGGTAAGCATAACGGCTCGCTTTACTATGCAAAGCTTAAGGATGGCGATACGTCGTGCGGATATGTCGCAGCCGAAATCGGAACAGTATCGTCACTTGACGACAAGTATATCAAAATGGGATTTCTTGAAGACGCAAAGAACGGTTCGGAGGCTGTGTCGAACGTTACTATAGACTACAGTCGAACCGAGGACTTCAGCAGTGTTGAAGAATACGACAATTATCTGGCTGAAATATTGGAAAGACTTGGCGCAGACTCTCCGAGCGGACCGGGAGTAAACGATATTGCCGCTTATATAACCTCGGCTTGTATCAGGAATTCAAAGGCTGAAATTACGGCTGAAAATAACGCAGTAACGCTGACGCTTGATTCTATCAGAGATTCGGCTGTTGCCGCGGACAAGACAAGCGATACGCTTTGGAAGAGAGTTACCGATAAAGGTATAAGACCAAACAAGAAAATAATTGTTCCGGTGCAGATTATTGTACGGGGTCTAAACGAAGATTCAGCGCCGCGTATTGTGTTCGACAGCGAGCTTTGCCGTGATGATATGAATATCTCATATATGCGTATTCTTATCGGGGATAATAATCACAGCATAATAATGGATAAGGCGACCTGCAACAAGCTGATTGAAACATACGGAACCTTTACAATTGAGATGGGAGCTGCGGTAGGCAACGGATATATAATCAAGTTTTTTGATTCTGAGAATAATCAGATCGACAAACTTCCGATAAAGGTCAACTTTTCTATCCCGGCTCAGGATAAGTATGACAGTGTATATACAACCAGTGATGGACGAGATTTTAACATAGGCGGAATATTTGACGAAAAGAACAAGGCTCTTGAGTTCAAGACCAACACATCGGGTCTGTATAAGGTCAAGAACAACACGCCGGATATTTCGGATATAGGCGATATAGATTCAAAGCAGCAGGAGCATATAAAGATGCTTGTCTCAAAGGATTATTTTGCGACAAAGGGCACACGCTTTGAGCCGAACGATCAGTATTCAAACTATGACGCAGCAAGAGCTGTGTCAGGCATGATGTTCACAGTCGATACAGACGCCCGTGCAATGTATAATGACGTTGATGAATCCGACCCGCAGTCGATGTATGTCGCATCTATTGATGAGGCAAATATCAAGCTTTACTCAGACCAGGGAGGTCTTAGGTTTAACGGCAATTCGGCTGTCGGTCTTGAGGATACGTTTGCGCTGAGTATGGCGCTGCTTGTGGACTATAAGGAATACTATGTTCCCGATATGGGCGGAGACAGCGACCGACCTTATGCAAGTATATATTTAAACTATCCGGATATACAATACATGGATAAGTCATCATTGGGTAACCTTGCGCTTGGCGCAAGAGAGGGAATCATCAATGATGGTATGGCTTTGACGGCGCAGGAAAATCGGTTAGACCGTAAAACAGCTGCGGAGTTTTTATACCGACTGTTTGTGAGGATGTGCGAGGTCAGTCCGACAGAATTTGACGCAGATGAGGACGGCTATAAATCCGCTGTTACATTTTATAACCCGATTTCGACAATGAAGTTTGAGGTGCAGCCTATAATGTATATCTATCTCGGCTGTCTTGCTGTCGGAATAATATTTGCTATTCTATTATGGCTGATGCAGAAAAAGCATAAGATTGTAAATGAAAATGCTGAGGATGCAGGCGGAGACGATGATTACTGGAACGAGTACTGATAACCTAATCGGTATAAAGCAATAGGGAAAGGAGAATGTAATATGACAATATCGGGCTTTATTTCTACTATATTAAGCTATGTGTTTACTGTCATAATTTATGTTTTCATATTGTTTGTCATAAGGCTTATATATCTTGATGTCAAGAAGATGAGCAGATTTGAAGATAACAGCATTAACGACACTGCCTGTGCCAGCTTAAGACTGATAAAGCCGGGAATAGAATTGACATCACCGCTCAAGCGCAGATACAATATATACGGCGAGGCGGTTATAGGCAGAAGCCCCGAATGCGATATTATAATAAACGAAAAGTTTGTATCACAGAAACACTTGATAATATGGTACGAGGACGGAGAATGGTATCTTGAGGATTTGGGAAGCCGTAACGGTACACATGTAAACGGTCAGAGAATAAAGCATGAAGTTATTCTTGATCCCGAGGATGAAATCTCAATAGGCGGACTTAAATTCGTGTTTGATATTTAATTTATAACCTGTGCGCAGATGTCTCCCGCCACAAATACGGCGGGTTCCATTTCAGAATTTCAGCGGGAGTTATAATCTCCCACTGAAACCCTGAGGAGCTGACGCTCCCTGCGCTTGCTTGCAATCTGTCACAAGCCCTGCTCCTTGCAAGCAAAGCAGGACGTTGCTCCGATTTAAATTCCCTCAATGATATGGTGGTGAGGATATGGGAATGAATAATATGAAGGTTAACTACAGAAAGCCGGCGTATCTGCTTATTCTGCTGAATGTGCTGGGTTTTGGACTTTTATTTATGTCAAAGGATTATAACATAAACATAATTTACAACGGTTTGGCTGTTCTGTTATTGTTCCTTGTTATGTATACAACGCTTGTGATTTGTCATATGGGCGATAAGTTCATATTGTTAATGACCTTTATGCTGCTGTCTATGGGCGTGCTTATACTGTGCCGTATAAATATCAATTACGGATTTAAACAGATTGTCTGGATTCTTGTTGGCGGAGCGGCGTTTTTTGCTGCGTATTTTATATATTATAAGATAAAGGTATGGGATAAGCTGTGGTTTGTTTACTTTCTTATTGGAGTAGGACTGTTTATGTTCACGCTGCTTTTCGGTAAGACTGTAAACGGCTCAAAAAACTGGGTGGCTTTTGGTCCGATTAGCTTTCAGCCGTCAGAGATAATAAAAATTATGTATATTATGTGCTTGTCGTGTTATTACTGCGGAACTTGGTCAAAACCGGTTTTGGGCAAAGTTTCGCCGAAGTGGATAACTCTGGCAATAACGTATGTTTTTGTCGGTTTTTTGGTTTTGCAGCGCGACTGGGGTACAATACTGGTTATGATGTCAATTTATCTTTTTATGGTATATGTGTACGAGCCTGATAAAAAGCTGCTGTTTGCAAATATTGCAGCGCTTGGTGTTATTGGTCTTTTGGGCTATAAGTTTCTGTATCATATCCAGGTCAGAATTTCTACCTGGCTCGATCCGTGGTCGGATATAGCAAACAAGGGCTATCAGATTACGCAGTCATTGTTCGCCATCGCATCAGGCGGATATTTCGGCCGCGGTCTCGGCAACGGTTCGCCGTATTATATTCCGGAGGTACATTCGGACTTTATATTTGCGGCAATCTGTGAAGAAATGGGCGTGTTCGGCGGAGTTGCAATTATCTTGCTGTTCTTTTTGATTGCGTACAGATGCTTTAAGATTTCAATCATGACTGATAACTTATATGACAAAGCAGTGAGCTTCGGTGTAACCGTCATGTTTGCCCTTCAGACCTTTATTATCATCGGCGGCGTAACAAAAATGATTCCGCTGACCGGTATTACACTCCCGTTTGTGAGTTATGGCGGTACATCGATTGTTATAAGCTTTGCTTCGCTCGGAATAGTGCAGGCAATTTCCGCAAGGACAGAGCATAAGAATGAGGTGACGGAATATGAAAATTAATAAGAGAATAATCCGCGTCCTTATCTGTATTTCGCTTCTGTTTCTGGTTCTGATAACATATCTGCTGTGGTTTAATATGTTTAAGGCAAAGGAGATTTCCACAAATTCATATAACAAACGCCAATGGGAAAGTGAGCAAAGAGTGATTCGGGGAAGTATATATTCGTCCGAACAGGTGCTTTTGGCTGAAACAGAAGTCCAGGGCGACGCCAGAATACGTAAATATCCGAGAAAAAATCTCTATTCGCATATAATAGGCTATTGCTCACAGGTTTACGGCAAGACCCAGCTTGAAATGGCATACGATAATGAACTCGTCGGCAAGGGAAATATTAATCTCTCAATAAATGAACTGAGTAAGGGTAATAACCTGTATCTTACTATAATAGATGAGCTTCAGGAATATGCGTATGACCGTCTTGACGGAAGAAACGGCGCCATTGTTGCCATAGAGCCGACAACCGGACAGATTTTGGCAATGGTCAGCCTGCCCGATTTTGACCCCAACAAGATAGAGGACAACTGGTCGTCGATGATGGAGGACGAGAAGTCACCGTTCCTGGCACGTGCAACCCAGGGTCTTTATCCCCCGGGTTCGACATATAAAATCGTTACCGCGGCAGGCGTTTATGATAACGGAATGACCTCCGAAACATTTGACGACAACGGCAAGTTTGAAAAAGGCGATGTAACTGTATATAACTATAACAAAGAATCCTTCGGGAAAATAGACATTAAAGAGGCATTTGAAGTGTCGAGCAACTACGTATTCTGTACTCTCGGCTATGAGATGGGAGCGGATAAGGTTAAGGAGGAGGCTGAAAAGTTCGGGATTAATAAGTCGTTTGACTTTGATATACCGGTTTCGCAAAGCCAGATTCAGTACAAAAAAATGACTGATCTGGACGGTGCATTGGTATCAATCGGTCAGGGCGGACTTGTTATGACTCCACTTCAGGTTGCGATGATGGCGAGCGCTGTTGCAAACGGCGGTAAAATGATGAAGCCGTATCTCGTTGAACAGATAAAAACCGCGAATGATATAACCATAGGTCAGGCAAAACCTACAGTATTATATGACAGTATCGGTTTGTCCTGCGCTGAATATATTCAGGATATGATGATTGGCGTTGTTGAGGACGGAACCGGCAAGAATGCGCAGATTAAAGGAATATCTGTTGCCGGAAAAACCGGTACTGCTGAGACGGATTCGGGCAAGGATCATGCGTGGTTCGTAGGCTATGCCCCTGCGGATAATCCCAAAATATGCGTCGCAGTTGTATTGGAAAACGACGGAAGCTCTGGCGGTTCTACCGCTTGCCCTATCGCAAGGGATATAATTAAAAAGTTTTTAAGTGAATAGAAAATTTTTAATTTAATAAATTTTTCGTCAAATTGCACAATTTGGTAATAAACGCCAAAAAAGAAATGTTACAGGAATGTTACAAAGGTGTTATTGCTTTGTTACAAAAGCGGGATACAACATGTGGAATCGGCAAATGTAGAGAACACAAGATATAGACGCAGTTTTAAAAAACAAGGAATTTTACTCAGATGAATTCCTTGTTTTTTTATTGTTTGTTATTAAACTCCGAATTGACAAAATGTGAAAATCTTGCGTTTTTACTTGATTTTTTCAGCTATCCGTGATATACTTGGTACACAGTTTCGGTTGTTGAAATTGTCAAAAATGCAGGAGTTATGCAGCTATGCTGTTTACGCACCGGCCGGCTGCAAATGATTTCTGCAAATTATTTATGAGGTGATTATTTTATGCAGAGACACAAAATGTTAACAGCGTTAGTTCTTGTACTGACTATGTTAATATTAGCAATGCCGTGTGCGTCGGTGTCTGCGAGAGAGTTTTCCGACGTACCTATAACGGCTTCGTATTATACGGCTGTTGATAAGCTTAGCAACCTTGGAGTAATCCAAGGCAGAGAAGACGGAAACTTTGCTCCCGAAGCGCAGACCACTCGTGCAGAGTTTTGTGCCTTTTTATCAAGAGCCAACGGATATAACGAGGCGTATTACACCGCAAATGAAACACCGTTTTCAGATGTTTCCCCCGATTATTGGGCAAATAACTATATCTCATATTGCTATGAGAACGGATTTATTAACGGAATGCTTGACGGAACTTTTGCACCGGCAGATCCGGTCACGTATGAGCAGGTTGTAAAAATGGTTGTTTGTTCATCGGGCGCAGGTGATGAACGTTTAACAAGCGTTGGTCCGTATTGGTATTCCGGATACGTTGCCGTTGCCGATAAGTACGGTTTGCTCCAGGATACAACCAAAGCAGTCGGCAAGGATGCAAACAGAGCGTTTGTGGCACAGATGGTATATAATTCTCTGAGCTTTATTAACGGTGGAGAGATTGACGCGCCGTCCATTGATGAAGTAACAGACGCGGCTGACTTGTCAAACAACGCGGCATACCGTAACCCGGAGCCGGATGACGAAGTGACAGAGACAGATCTATCAAACGAAGATATTTTTGACGCGACGCCCGCCCCGACTGAGGAGCCGGAGCCGACGCTTGAACCTACACCAAAGCCGACATTGGCTCCCACGCCGAAGCCAACGCTTGCGCCTACACCAAAGCCGACGGCTGCACCTACTCCTAAGCCGCCGGTTTATAACCAGCCGTCTTATCAGCAGCCGGCATATAACAGCGGTCTGACAGTGGTTATTGACCCGGGGCATAATTACAGCGGCGTTGATACCGGCGCTACGGGCTGCGGTATCAGAGAACAGGACATCACATATTATATTGCCGAGAAGGTTAAGCCGTATCTTGAAGAACGCGGTATTAACGTTGTTATGACGCGTGATTCGCTCTATGACAACTGTCCGGCTAATTCTACATCAGAAAGTCTGGCATACAGATACAATCTCGCAAACAGTATAGGAGCTGACTTGTTTGTTTCTATTCACTGTAATGCCGGCGGAGGTACGGGTACTGAAACATATTATTACTACGGAAGCGCAGACGGAAAGCGACTTGCTACGTATATTCAGAATAATATAGTCAGAGCCCTCGGCACAGCAAACAGAGGAGTAAAGGAAGCCGGTTTTGCTGTCATTAAGAACACAAACATGACGGCTGTTCTTATTGAAACAGCGTTTATTGACACGGTGGCTGATGCAGCTATACTCGCAGATGAAGGCTGTCAGTGGACTTATGCCGAGTGTATTGCAAACGGTATCTGTGACTACTTAGGCGTGTCATATTAGGTTAAGCAAAAGGATTTATCGGCTGTATATATTGTATAATAACATTGTCCGGTGATATACGCACATGTTGCCGGACAATAGAAATTATATAATCAGAAATTATAAAATTTAATATTATGGGTGTTGGGCACATATATCTATGTGCCTTTAAGTGCGTTCAGAATTAAATTTTGTTTTTAAAGACAAGACTATTATGAGGAACGCAGTTTAAAAGATTAGAATATGAAAGGAACATGGTCAGATGAGTTATGATAACAATATACAAAAACCGGAACTGTTAGCGCCGGCAGGGAATCTGGAGAAGCTGAAAATGGCTGTTACCTACGGTGCGGACGCTGTCTATATCGGCGGTGAAGAGTTTTCTCTTCGGGTTGCCGCAGATAATTTCACTGTTGCCGAAATAGCCGAGGGAGTTAAATATGCGCACGATAGAAATGCAAAGGTGTATCTGACTGCCAATGTTATTCCGCACAACGAGGATATAGACGACTACGGGGACTTTTTAAAATCTGTCAAGGACACCGGAATTGACGCCGTAATCCTGTCGGATTTGGGTATGTTTGCCCTAACCAAGGAGATTGCTCCCGATTTGGATATACACATCAGCACTCAGGCGAACAATGTGAATTACAAGAGTGCGGAAATGTGGTATAAGATGGGAGCTAAAAGAGTGATTCTGGCGCGTGAAATGTCTTTTGATGAAATCAAAGAAATCCGCCGCAGAACACCGAAGGAGCTTGAGCTTGAAGCCTTTGTACACGGGGCAATGTGCATATCATATTCCGGAAGATGCCTGCTCAGTAATTACATGGCGGGACGTGACAGCAATCAGGGTCAGTGCGCTCATCCGTGCAGATGGAAGTATTTCCTGATGGAGGAGCAGAGACCGGGCGAATACATGCCGGTCTACGAGAATGAGAGAGGAACTTTTATATATAATTCCAAAGACTTATGTATGCTTCCGTATATAGACAAGCTGATTGAATCGGGGCTTTGCAGCTTTAAGATAGAAGGCAGAGTGAAGTCTGAGTTCTATGTTGCGACAATAGTTAAGGCGTACAGAACGGCAATAGACAATTATTTCAATTCAAAGCCGGGCGAGTACAAGTTTGATGAGCGTCTGCTTGACGAGGTAAAAAAGGTGAGTCACCGCGACTACACAACGGGCTTTTACTTTGGCAAACCCGGCGGCTCGGAACAGCATTATGAGAGCAGCTCATACATCAGGAATTATGATATGGTCGGTGTTGTTCAGGAATACAACGAGGAAACAAAAATGGCTAAGGTCATACAGAAAAACAGATTTTTTAAAGGAAATAAGATTGAGTTTCTGCGTCCCTACGGAGATTTTCATGAACAGATTATTGATTACATGACGGACGAGGACGGGAACGAAATTGAGGTCGCAAACCATCCGCAAAGCATTGTTTACGTCAGATGCGATACAAAGCTTGAACCGGATACGTTTATGCGGATGGAGCGAAAAAGCAAAAGTGAATAAAACCGTAACCGCTGTTACCCGCGGCAGTATCAACAAAATATTGATTATTTAAGCTTGTCAATATAACCGGAAATAATTGGAATAACAAAATTAGTGTCATAAACTGATTGCATATTGACTTTTTTAGGTAATCGTGATAGAATAATATATGCAGTATACTGAACCGGTATGCTCATAAACAGCTGTTGAACTGATTTTTCGCAATGTTTGGTTTTGTTTTGCAGTAATAAGGTGTTGTTCAACAGGTATTACGGAGAAAATAATTATTAATATTTACAGCATGGAGGGTATAATATGAAAAATGCTAAGAGAATTTTATGCTTGGCTTTAACGCTCTTGATGGTAATGTCATCTGTCGGTGTTTTTGCGACATTCAGTGACGTACCTGATACTTCGTTATATTCGCAAGCGGTGTCATCACTCAATCAGCTTGGTATAATTACCGGTTATGAGGATGGTACGTTTAAACCTGACAATGATGTTACTCGTGCGGAATTTTGCGCTATGCTTATGAGAACTATGGGCTATGGCGACATCGGCTCTACATCATCAGAGGGACTGCCGTTCAGCGATGTATCTGATACAAATTCAGATATTTCTTGGGCTATCAAGAACATTGATACAGCTTATAAGATGGGTATCGTAAACGGTTATGAGGACGGCACATTCAGACCGTCGGCAAATGTTGCTTATGAAGAGGCTGTTAAGATGGTTGTCTGCGCTTTGGGCTACGGTGCATCTGTTTCTGTTGATGTTGATCCGTGGTATGCGAACTTTATTTCACAGGCGTCTACAATCGGCTTGCTTAAAAATGCACAGAACTTAGGTTCTGCCGAGAAGCCTGCTTCACGTGCTTGCATCGCGCAGATGCTCTACGACGCTCTTGAAATTCCGATTGTTGAAAGCGGCGTTCTTACAACAAAGACCTTGCTTTCGGACTTCCTTGGATATATTAAGGGAACAGGTTTTATTTCGGCAAACAGTCTTACAAGTCTTGAGGATCCTGATGTAAATCTTCGTGATAACCAGATTCAGATTCGCGCTAAGGAGCCGAATTCATCGGTATATGAAGTTCATACATACCAGACTGACAAGGCAAGTGAGTTAATGGACAAGCTGGGATATCAGATTGATTTCTATTATCCCAAAACAACCGGTTCGGATACCGTTCGCACACTGTTCAGCTATGATGTTAAGGACAATACTACTCTTGAACTTACTTCAGATCAGATTGACAAGGACGATTCAACAAATACTGCTATAAAGTATTACCCTTCAGAGGTATCTAATAAGACAAATGCAAGCTTAGCAAGCGATAACATAGTTATCTACAACGGCAAGCTTTACGGTCAAAATGCTGCCGACAGTGTTTTCTCCATGGATATGATTCCGAATGTGGGTACTATTACGCTTCTTGACTCAAATAAGGATAACAAGTTTGATTTGGTAACTATATGGGACTATGAGTTATACTATGTATCAAGCAAGTCGGTAAGTGACTATTCAATAGTAGACAGTGCTACGAGAATTGCCAACAAGACATTAAAGCTTGACAAGGATGTTGACACCAATCTTGAAATCGTTGACAAGACCGGCAAAGCAGTTAACTTCAGTTCAATCACCACAGGAAATGTAGTATGTTACGCAGAGTCGAACCATGAGTATAACGGCGGCACAGCTTATAAGAAGGCTGTTGTTGTTACAGATAAGGCAACGGGAAGTATCTCTACTGTTATTGCACGTGAGGAGATGACAATTGGCGGAACAACCTATAAGTTCTCAAATGCAGCTCCTTGGATGGAAAACGGTAATGACAATACTGCCCTCACAGAGCCTAAGACCGGTGAAAGCGGAACTTATGCACTTGATATTCTGGGTAATGTGTTTGCCTACAGCAAGTCTGCCGATAATCAGGTATCGACATCATATGGTTATTTGATTGCGTACAACACTAACAGTTCTTCCGCATTTTCAACCATTAACGACCTTCAGCTCAGAGTTCTGAAGCAGGACGGAGCAAAGACAGACTTTTATGTATATAAGGGTACGACTGTGAACGGCGAAGCTATTACAAGCGCAGATCAGCTTCTCAATGAGCTGAGAAACAGCGCAAGCTATCAGAACACCGGCTCTACAAGCTATACCGATATTCAGCAGGTTATTAAGTACACAACTACAACTTATAACGGAAAAACTTGTCTTGACTCGATTTATACTGTAACAGCTGAGACAGATAGGAGCGGCGGTCAGACGATAGAGAGTGACAAGCTGTATTATGATAACAGATTGGATAGAGGAACAGTCAGCGCAACGTATACCGGCAGTATGCTTTCGGCCGGCAGCGGTTCAATCCAGCTTAGCGTAGGAAGCTCTATAGTATTTAATGTTCCTGAGGAAGACGACAGAAATGATTCGGATAACTTCAGAAAGGGAGCATCCTGGTCTAAGAACAAAGAATATTCAGTTGAAGCGTTTGACGTTACCGCATCAAATGCGGCAAGAGTTATCGTAGTTTACGGCGGAAGTTCGTCAAAAGAAGTAAATGAATATTCGCCGCTTTATGTAATAGAGAGTCTTGGTCAGTCAGTAAACGACTCAACAGGCGATATTATGTACAAGGCTTCCGGATATAAGGTTTCTACAGGCTCATCGGGCACATTTGATGACTGGGCTTCTACAAGTTCAAATTCTGTTATGAGATTTGCTCAGGTCGGAGATATTTACAGGGTTGGAACCGATAACGACGGCTTCACAACCTTTGGCAGTGAGTACGCTGTTTACAATGAGGATATTAAGGGTAACTGCTATATGGATACCAACAGCAAGAGCAAGAGCGGCTGGTTTGATACCGAATATACAGTAATCTACGGCAGCGTTTATTCTTCAGATTCGACAGACGGTATGGTTGTTGCCGCAGAGTATCTTAATGAGGGTGACGAGCCTACGGGAGAGCAGTATACAATTCCTAAGTCAAGCTTCAACAGCGCTAAGGTTCTTACGTATACCGACAACAAAGGAACAACCCAGATTGTTGATGCAAGCAAAGACAGAGACGCCGTTTTGGATGGAATTAACGATTTTGATTCCGGCTTAAATCCGGCTAAGGTTGTTATTTATATGTACTACGGTCAGGTTAAGCTTTTGGCTGTAACAGAAGGTTATTAATATAATAACTCTTTAATCGATTATTTTACAGATTGCAGACCGTCCGAAAGGGCGGTCTGTTTATTTATATTTATTATGGAATATTATAGTATACGGCTGTTTGCCGTCTGATTCAATATATTGACAGAAAAATATAAATATGTTAATATAATATATAATTTATATCGTAAATAGCTTTTATACAGGAGGCAGGGGGTATAATTATGGTTGTTTTGTCAGAAGAGGAAAAACGCAGCATGTGCATTGAGCTTGCGGAGCATTTGCCGAAAATCAGAGAGCTGCTTAAGCTGTCACAAAAGGAGTTCGGCGATCGCTGCGGTATATCCACACCCAGAATGTCGGTTATCGAGAACAAGCATTTTGTAATGACATGGTCGCAGCTGACCTCAATAATGTTTATGTGTTTTTGTAATCAAAAAACAAAGGAGTATTGCTTTACCAATTCGCTCCTTGGACCAAGGTTTTTGCAGTTTATTCAGCAGAAAGAAGAGAACAGTGTACCGGACGTTAACGTTATCATAGATGATGTATATGTAAATCTTTATAAAAAGAAGTTCTATGATGAACGTATTAAAAAATTTGATAATAATGCTTAATATTGAAATATATAAATATTTATAGATTAATATAATAATCATTGTCGAAAATTAACGCAAAATCAGAGTACATAATGCGATACTCTGATTTTAATTTATTGAAACAGGATAAAATAGTGGTAAATTAGGCAAAACTAATGAATAATTGCCACTTTGTTTGTGGTTGATTGACTGAATTGACATATTGATGTATAATATGATTTATCTACAATGAGATGTTTGTCAGCTTTTTTAGGCAGCATTTTTGAGTATAGGGATAATTGTATTATTCCGAAATTATTATTTTGTAAAAATTAAGATTTTATATATCATATTTAGGGGGAATACATATGAGAAGATTAAAAAAGTCACTGGCGCTTTTGCTTGCCTTGGCAATGGTGCTGTCCACTTTTGCGATTACCACAGTATCTGCTCAGACATTCAGCGACACAAGCGGTCACTGGGCTGAGTCGTGGATTAACAAATGGAGTGACAAGGGCGTAATCAACGGTTATGAGGATGGTACATTCAGACCGGATGATTTCATTACGAGAGCAGAGCTCGCAAAGATTATTTCAACAGCCAAGGGTTATACCGCTTTGGCCGACATAGCGTTTGCTGATGTTGCAGGTGATGAGTGGTATGTATCTGATTTAAAGAAGTGTGTTGCACAGGGCGTTATCGGCGGCTATGAGGACGGCACATTCAGACCGGATGCATACATCACGCGTGAGGAAGCATCAGCTATGTTTGTGCGTGCTTACAACGTGAATGCTATAGGTATGCTTAACTTTGCAGATAATAATGATATTTCAGAGTGGGCTAAGACCGCAGTCACGGCTCTTGTTGGTGCGGGAGTTATAAACGGATACGAAGACGGTACATTTTTACCGCAGGCTACTATCACACGTGCCGAAGTTGTCAAAATTCTTGACGGTACAGACAGCGTAGTTGCTGCTTTCCCGCAGGCTACAAGTTCTACAGGCGGAACTAACACTGTAACCACAATCGGTAATCTTGGCAGCAGCGGAGGCAGCAGCAACGGAGGCGGCGGCGGAAACGTAACAACTCCGACATATAAAGTTACGTTTAATGCAAACGGTGGTAGTTTTAGCAACGGCGCAAGCACCGCATCTATAACTGTCGGCAAAAACGGGGCTATCGGTTCAAAAGCTCCGACTCCTGTTCGCAGCGGTATGCTGTTTGAAGGATGGTATACATCTGCGACAGCAGCAAATGAGCTTAATGCGGCATATAAATGGGATATTAATGCCGCTGTAACAAGATCTTTGACTTTATATGCCGGCTGGTATGTTGAAGGCAAGGTTGTGGTATCGTTCGAGACAAACGGCGGTACGCCTTCTGTTCCGAGTCGGACAATTGATTCAGGAAGCTATGCAGAGACGCCTAATGTTGCTCTCACAAGAGACCATTATACGTTTGAGGGCTGGTACACAAAGAACAGCGGCGGAACAAAGGTTAATTTCAGTTCTACACCGATCAGAGTAAATACACGTTTCTATGCAAGGTGGAAAGTTAATTCTGATTATGCCGAAAAGGAAGTAAATATACCCAACGAGACAACCGGTTCATATCAGAACGGTACGGTAGAAGCATTTCCTCCGAGCGTAATTCCGGGCGAAACCGTTACGATTAAGATCACACCTCCGGCAAACTTTGATGTTGCCGGAATCCCGGCTATTAAATATACATCAACCGAAACTGGGTCTCAGGTTCAGATTGATACAGCAGCAATTAAATATAATGAAGAAACCGATGAGTATTCTTTCGTTATGCCGGAGGATGTTCAGAAGGGCTCTTTGGCAATTGATCCTAATTACGTAGCGGCACTGCCGACAGCAAAACCTGTGCCGACAGCTGCTCCTACCGCAACGATTGACCCGACCCTTCCGACTGAAGAACCGCCAAAGGTACCGAAGTACTATTTCTCAAAGCCGGAATTCAGTGGCTTGACTGTATTCCCGGCCGGTGAAACAATTGACGGCTTGACTGTAAGCAAAGCTTGTGACATTGATGGCAGCAGCAAAACATTTAACGGTTCCGGATACAAATATACAAGACGTTGTAAGTTAGGTACAGCTACAATGTCATTCAATGTAGACGGACCTTGTGTGATTATGATAGACGCCGTATCGGCAAGCAGTGCGGACAGAGAGTATCATGTATTTGCAGGAACTGAGAGTCTCGGTTCATTTAAGTGCCTCAACGGTGCGACAGATACGGCGACATTCTACTATTCAGGTCCGGCTCAGACGATTCAGATTAAGCCACTGGCAGGTATAAACCTGTACGGTATCTTTGTAGAATATAATGCGTCTATTCCGACGGCTACACCAAAACCGACCATAGATCCGAGTATCAAATATGATATTAACATTTCTGACAATATTCAGAACGGTTCTATAGTTGTAAATAACGGCGAAATATCAAGCGATGCTATCAGCAGCTTTACTTGGGATGCAGAATCTCATATACCGGCCGGAGCTATTTCCGGGGAGACACCGGTGTTTGGAGCGGGTAAGCAAACCGTTAATCTCAATGATAAAGATAAATCCGGCGGTACGCTTACTACGTATGAGGACGCTCATTGGTATGATTATAAAACTACATCCGGTGAAACCGTTAAGTTCATTCGCGGCGAGAATAACCCGAGTGCAACATATCCGTTTACAGAAACAAATCAGCCGGGCGGCGCAGCATTCAGACTTGATGCCGGTCAGGACGGATATATAACGCTTAATCTGTACATATTCAGTGGTAAGCACTTCCATCTCTATGATAACAATGCGCAGTCGCATATTGAAGATTTTACAACACTGGAAGAAAACCTTTATTCGTTCACATTCTCATGTGAACAGTCAAACAGCTATTACTTCTGGGCTGACGGCTCGAAGGTAGGTATAGTAAGTGTGACATATTCGACAGGTATTTTGAATGCTAAAGCCGGTCAGACAATAACAGTTACAACAAAACCTGATTCAGGATTCAAGACAGGTTCGGTATTCACAGAGCCGGAGACAAATGTATCTGCTGGTTCTGCTGCAAATACTTATACCTTCAAGATGCCTGCAAGTGATGTAACCGTAACAGTTACATTCCTCCCGGTAGGAACAGTTCCGACTCCCGAGCCGACTATTGACCCGAACAAGGAATATACAGTTAAGATTGCAGATGGTATAACAGGAGGTTCTGTATATATCGTTCAGCCAACAGCTGAGCCAACAGCTGCACCGACCGCGCAAGCACCGGCAACAGCTACGCCAAAGCCGACAGTGCCGCCTATGACAGTAATTAATGAGGAGTACACGTTTATTTCGGATGATTTCAACTCAGCAGGAACTGTTGCAGTTCCGGCATTTACATTGCTTGATAATGGCAGAGTATATTCGGCAAACGGTAATAATGTAGCTGTAAATAAGAATAAGTCAATAATAGGCGGTGAGCAGAAATATAACTCACTCAGATTAAAGCAGGAAAATAACACATTGCTTATTGATCTTGGTGCTGCATCGACTATTACGGTTTACTCAAACAACGATTTGGGAAAAGGCAGACATATAATCCTGGGCACTACACCGGGAGGAGATGATATCTCAAGTCTTTTAAATCCTACAGAAACTGAATATGCTGATAGTGTCAAGTATGTGGAAACAAAGTTTGAAAACGTACCGGCAGGTAAAGTTTATATGTCAGCAACCGGTGATCTGTTCATCGCAGGATTTACGGTTACACCGGGTGGTTTATCGGCAGCTTCTGACATAACAGCCGCTGCTGATGAAGTTCTTGTAAATGAGATGACATCAAAAGCCGGTCAGACAATCACAGTTAAGGCTGTTCCTGACAATGCTGGCAGCAATATCACAATTACAACAGCACCGGGTGTAACAGTTACAGATATAGGAAACGGATACTATACATTCACAATGCCGGCATCTGATGTAGTTGTCAATGCCACATTTTAGGGAACAACTCCGAGTAATCCTACAGCAACACCGGCTCCGACAGCTACAGCTACACCGGCACCTCGCACAAGCTTTACTGACAACTTCTTGGTAAAGGATAGCAATGCTGATGGCTTATATCTCGGCTTGAACGGCACGACACAAGGCGCAGCTGAGGAAACGGAAGATGGTCATTTAATGCTTACAGCAAAGAACATGGCACTTTATCTTCCTGAAACTGTGGATCTCGAAAACAATAAATTTGAGCTTACCTATGACTATAACATTAACAATGCCTCATATAGCGGACGTTCATTCCGGGTATATTTAGGCAACTCAGCTCTTACGAAGGATTCAACGGCGGGAACTGAGAGTGAGTCATTTACAGCTTCGACAGACAGTGCATTTTTCCACATGTGTGATATTGGCAAAGCTGTGTACACAAGCTCATCTGTTGATACTCTCAGTGCAAAAGCGACAGGCACAGGGGTTGAACAGGTAGGAACAGGTTCAATTGCTGACGCCACATGGTATAAGGTTACTATAACTGCTGACAAAGATGGCGTTAGTGTTAAGTATGTTCCATACACTGATTATGCAAACGGTGTACTTTCAGAAACAACTGATATTGAAGGTGCCGGTTCATTTATTCCGGGAGCAGCTAAAAATCTGGTATCAATCAGATTCATTGCTACAGCTGTACCTAATGACCTTTACGACAATATCAGCTACACTATAACGCCGGTCACAACAACGCCGTAACTGAGATATAACTTAATCAGCTAAGTAAAACGGTAAATAAAAAACAGGGCATCTTTGGGTGCCCTGTTTTTTTGTAAAAAATAATGTTGTTATTTAAGCCTCATTATTTAAAATATACTCTGCAATTTCAGCCGCGTCACCAACAATATTTACGCAGGGACGTTTCTTGTAATACGTTTCAGTGCGATGTTCCGGCACATAATTGTCTGTTTCGCCTGACTTTAAATTAAGTCCCAGAAGCTCCCGGCAAATAATCGAACCGTGCTTGCTGCGAAACATTTCGGCAGCTTCCTGAACCAATTTATAATGCTCAGACTTTTTGTCGAATGCCTTTGGTTCGTCATATCCAAGCTTAATGCCGATAACCATAAGCAGTGCGGAGAATGTTCCGCATACCTCACGCATTCTGCCCATTCCTCCACCGAACGAGGAGGCAAGGCGCATTGCTGTATTAAATTCAAGCCCCAAATCTTCGGCAAATGCGCCCAGAACAGCTTGCGAGCAGTTGTAGCCATCTCTGAAAAGTGCCATTGCTGTGTCTCTTTTGTTCATATTATGACCTCCGATGTCAAAATAGCTGTATAAATATTATAACACTATACAAAATACAATTCAAGAAGTATATAAGTCCAAACACTTCATAATCTGAAATGATTATAAATGTTAATGTCGTTATAAATCAAACAAGCAATTCAAAGTCGGAGTTAAATAAAAATGTTATTGGTTGATTTTTAGTTAGTTATGTGGTAAAATAAATTAAAAATTTGTGAGGGAAGGATAGGTAGTTTATAATGAAAGAGAGAGAAGGTTTTTCAGGCAAGCTGGGATTCGTTTTGGCGGCTGCCGGAAGTGCAGTTGGACTTGGTAATATTTGGCGTTTCCCGTATCTTGTTGCAAAATATGGCGGAGGTATTTTTATTCTTGTATATTTGCTTCTGGTATTAACTTTCGGTTATTCCATAATGACTCTGGAAATCGCAATCGGAAGAAAGACCGGATTAAGTCCGGTCGGGGCATATAAGAAATTCGGGAAAAAGTATACTTGGATCGGCTGGCTGACGGTTATAATTCCATTTTTGATTTCAGGTTACTACAGTGTTATAGGCGGCTGGGTTATAAAGTATCTTATGGTGTATATACAAAACCTGACATCGGCTGCTGCGAGCAGCACATTTTTTGCCGAATACACATCAAAACCGTTTGAACCTATTGTATATCAGTGTATTTTTATTCTGGCGGCAGCCGCTGTGCTTATCGGCGGTGTAAAAAGCGGAATTGAGCGCGCGAGCAAGATTATGATGCCCATTTTGATAGTGCTGTCCGTCATAGTTGCAGTGTATACTCTGACGCTGCCGGGAGCAATTGACGGTGTTAAATATATACTGATTCCCGACTTTTCAAACTTTGGCTTTGAGACGATTGTAGGCGCTTTGGGGCAGATGTTTTATTCAATGTCGCTTGCTATGGGTATTATGATTACCTTCGGTTCATATTTAAGCAAGAAGGACGACATTGAAAAAAGCGTAAAAAATGTAGAAATATTTGATACCGGTGTTGCAATTTTAGCTACGTTTATGGTTGTTCCGGCTGTGTTCGCGTTTGATTCCGGACAGCTTAACCAAGGTGCAGGACTTATGTTCATCACATTGCCTAAGGTATTCAATCAGATTCCGTTCGGAACGTTTGTAGGCGGTATATTCTTTTTACTTGTTGCATTTGCCGCATTGACGTCATATATTTCTATACAAGAGGTACTCATAGCCAGTGTATGTGACATTTTCAAAATGAAACGTATTTGGGCGGTTATTGTGTGCATTACTGCTTCGTGCCTGCTCGGTATTCCGTCGTCACTCGGTTTTGGCGTGTGGGATAATATTAAGATTTTAGGCAATTCAATTCTTGACTTCGTGGACTTGATTGCAAACTCGCTTTTGCTGCCCGTTGCGGCTTTGGCAACTTGTGTTATTTTCGGCTGGCTTGTAGGACTTAAACCGATTGAAGAAGAGGTGACTCTGACGTCCGAGTTTAAGAGAAAAAAGATATTTACTGTAATTATAAAGTATGTCGGCCCCATATTTTTGACAATAATTGTATTGACCAATATTTTGCAGTTTGCGGGAATAGTTAGTATATAATTTGCTGTATTTGAAAAACGAAACAAAGCAATAAGACAAAATTTTAATATTAGTATAGAATTTAAGCAAAATAACTGTATATTTTCTGGCATAATTGTGTTTAATTATTTATTTGATTGACTTTTCGGGCGAAAGGCATTATAATGTATAGTATCTATCTGTGCCGGAATTTTTGGCAGGATATTAAATTGATAAACATTAAAACATTTTATTATTTAGGGGGAATTAACATGGCAAAGAGAAGGCTGAAGGCTGTACTTGCACTGGTTGTTGCAATGCTGTTCGTCTTTCAGACTGTGCCAATGTATTCTTTTGCCGAGCAGGCAAATCAGAATGCTGAGGTTAAGACTGAACAGACTGTAAGCAATCAGACTGATAAAGCAGCTGACAACCAAGATGAAACGGAACTCAACTACATGATTGACGAAAATGGAAATCAGGTTGATCTCACAGACGAGATGAGAGAAAAGATTTACAATGACGACAGTGCAAGCACTGACGGTGAGTCTTCCGGACTTTATGCTGCTGATACAGACAGCTTTTTTGAATATGACAGTGATGAGGTTGAAGTTGCTGCTTCATATGAGCTTGTTGAAACTTTCGATGAATGTAATATAGGTGATACATCTATACCCGGCTGGGACATAAGTATAGTTTCTAAAGGCAATAATCAGGCAAATTCGACAATTTCCGTACAAGAGTCAACAAAGGGTAATGCTCTTAAGCTTAATAAGGTTGCAAACGGTGCAACAAACGGAACTTTTGCTGCCGGTGATGAAGCTCTTTATGCCGTTCATCAGTTTGCTAACCCTATGCAGGGAAATATTGTTATTTCAGCTGATGTATATGTTGAAAAGGCTGCAAGACTCGGTTTGTTCTTCTATGGAAAGTCCGATGATATTATGTCCGGGCTTACAACCGGCACAGACGCTGATGTTCCTTATCTCGGAAGAGCATTTCTGTGGGATAACGGCAGTGATAAGGTTAATCCTGCTGATGCAGCTCCGAACGGTATCATCACTTGGGACAATAACAGTAAGAACACTAATACTTCAGTAAAATGGGTCGAAAAACAGTGGTATACATTAACCATCAGTCTGAACACAGAAACCGGAAAGTATTCGTTCAGCATGACCGATGAATCCGGTAACGTTATTAATACTACAAATGACTTGGCTCTGACGGCAAGCGTTTTGACTGACGATCCTTCGGTATATGGTATCGGTTTTAATATCCAGAATGATGTAAAGACCCTGGGTTCATGTTTCTTCAAAAACATAACTGTTATTGACGACAATTCTGCTGAAGAAGATGCAAGGATACTTGCTGCTGATAAAAAGGCGTTGGCTGCTCTTCCCGATGGTGTTGTTGCAGATTCAATAACAGAGGATTTTGATCTTGCGATTACCGGTCCGTACGGTTCATCGGTTACTTGGACATCTTCAAATCCGGATGTTATTGCTGTTGATGAAAATGGTCATGTAACGGTCACAAGACCTGATTTCTCCGGCAACGGCGGTGTAGCAGCTGTTCTGAGCGCTCATCTGGTAAAGGGACTGGCTTCTACAGATTTGACAATTTCTGTTCAGGTTCTGGAGAAAACTCCGACTAAACCATCTGAGATAGTTGAAGGAGATAAAGCTGTGCTGCAGCTGCCCTCAACTGTAAAACAGACAATGGTTACTGAAGGCTTCCAGATGCCGACATCAGGAACATTCGGTTCAGTTATTACATATATTTCCTCGAATGAAAACTTATTGAGCGTTGATAATGCAACCGGAAAGGTAACAGTTAATAAGCCTCCGTTCACAGGTGCGGTAACGCAGCCCGTTACGTTGACTGCTATGCTTAAGAGCGGTAATGTAACAGATACTAAGTCATTTGAACTTGATATTCGGGAAGCTGATCCTGTAACCGACTATGAGAAGGCAGTATATGATGCAAACAATGCTTTTATAGGCGGAATTGATATTAATAATGTACGTCAGGACAGCTTTATCCTGAGCGATGCAGGCAGCTACGGCAGCTTGAGCTGGACAACATCAGATGCAAGCCATATTGATATTAAGGAAAATTATATCAGAGAAGATGAGGATTCTGATGATGACGGCATGTCTGATACAGGCGAGGCTGTTAATGACGGCGGATATAAGGCCGTTGTTACAAGACCTGACCGAAATGAGGACAATGCCAAGGTAATTTTGACAGTTACGGCAAATGTAAACGGTGCGACAGCTTCAAAGGAGTTTGAGCTTACTGTAATTGCAGAGGACGCTCTTAAGGCTTATCCGGGTGTAGAAGGATACGGCGCATATTCAAAGGGCGGCCGCGGCGGTCAGGTTTACCACGTTACAACTCTTGCTCATGACGGCGAAGGTTCTCTTACATACGGACTTGAGCAGGTAAAGGGTGCAAGAACAATCGTGTTTGATGTCGGCGGTGTTATTGACCTTACCGACCTTGGCAGACCTATTACGATTAAAGGTGAGAAATATTCAAATGTTACTGTTGCCGGTCAGACAGCTCCTTATCCGGGAATTACCCTTAAGGGATTTGGATTGACGGTAAGCAGTGCGCATGATGTAATTATAAGAAATATCAGAATCAGAATCGGTGATGTATTTGCTGACAATGAGGTTAACCAGTCCGACCCGCTGAGTATAGGTTCATCAAAGCAGGTAATAATTGACCACTGTACTCTTCAGTGGGCGATAGATATGGACTTCCGTGTAACAGGTGAGTACGTTACTATATCAAATACGATAATGGGCAAGTCTCTGTCAGCCAACTCTCCGCACGAGAAGGGCGGTCATGCTTATGTTGGTATGATTAACGAAGGTGCCCGTAAGGTTACGTATGCAAAGAATTTTGTAGGCGACAGTACGCAGCGTTCACCGCGTATCACAGATGCAGACTGGATTGACTCATATAACTGCTTGCTGTATAACTGTGGTAATGGTTATGACCTTTATAACTATGAGTGGCAGAACAAGAACGCAAAGATGAACGTACACAATAACTATGCGCGTATGGGTCCGAGTGTATCTAACGCAACTCCATTCAGAGCGGGTCGTGGCCGTAACTACTCAGGCGGTATTATGGCATACTTTAAAGGCAATTATAAGGGAAATGCCAAGGATTCATCTCCGACTTCGGTTAGTACAGCAAAAAATGCCGGTTCAATCAAAACCGTGTTGAATTTCGGTTCGGATAACAAGCAGCCCGGTACGGATTACGACCTGAGCAATGTTACGCTTGACGAGTGGAATAATAATCCGGCTTCATATGATAATATGGGCAAGAACAGTGTTGCAGCAACACTTACTTATATGACATATCCTTTCCCGGCTCCCCGTGGAGATGTAATGAATGTTGTCGCTGAGGACGGTTCAATAAGTCTTGTTAACTATGCGATCGATGATAACGGTATGGGTGTTACCAGACCTGCTCGTGACCTTTATGACACAATGATACTTAAGGAAATGAAGCTGGGCGGTACATACAATAAGAGTAATATTTATTCACTTAAGGCAAGCATGAAGGAAAGTGAAGTTACTCCGTTCTTTGAAGAACTCGAAAGACGTACCGGACTTGACTATTCAGAGTATAAGACAGCTCGTGAATGGTATGTAAAGCAGGGCGAAGGTCCTACTCTCAAAGGTGCAGCTTCAGCAGCAGGAAGCACGAAGCCTGTACACTGGGATGATTATACAGATGTAAACGTAAACACAAATCCCGACGCTGCGTCAAAATATGACGAACACTATACAACTACTTTTGAAGTAGGCGATTGGTGGGGTGAATACTGCGGTTCACCGGGACAGCAGGAAGTATATACTCTGTATGATGAGAAGCTCGGACGTACTGTTACAACTACTGATCCGGACTATGATCAGACAAGATATTCACTTGTTGGAATAGATACATCCTACATCGCAACCGAGAGAACCGTTGCAGACCTCTATCCGGCTGATTGGGTAAAGGAAGACTATCCTGAAATTGCTGAGTTCATGGATAACTACAGAAAGAAGAATTATGCAGGTAAGCCTGATAATTATAAGATTACTTGGGATGGCATGGGCGACGGTATTCCGAACTGGTACAAAGAGTATAGAGGCTGGAGCCGCTCGCAGTACTTATCAAGTGAGGTAGATCCTGAAACAGGTTACACATATCTTGAAGAATACCTCCAGTTCATGGCGGACGATCAGCCGCTTGATGCTGATGATACACCTGCATCGATAGAAAGCTTCAAGGTTAACAATCTGGGTTATTCAACAGCACAGGTATTCTGGAATACTGATTTCAGAACAACATGCGTGCTTGAATACGGCACAGAGCCGGGCAACTACACAAAGAGCGAAGTATTGACGTATGATGCAACAACAGATTATTATCATACCTACCATGCTCAGACGCTTGTTGATTTGGAACCCGATACGCAGTATTATTATAAGGTTACGGCAACGGACGAGAACAGTACTCAAACCGTTGCGGAATATGATCCGAATGATCCGAATGAGAAAAACATGACCTTTAAGACGACAGTTGCTCCTGAGGGTTCGGAAGATTTGATGCCGGATAAGCCGGTGGTTACAAAGACCGTTCCTTATCTCAACCAGGTAAGAATTAACTGGACAGGTAACGTTGCAACTGATGAAAGCTATGAGATATACTATGACACAACAGATTATGGTGATGATTTAACCTCATATGCTCATAAGCTCACGGGTATTGACGCAAGAACAAACAAGTTCATTGTGACAGGTCTTGATAATAACGTAACATACTATTTTGTAGTTGCGGCAGTAAACAGCAACGGAAGAACAGCATCCGATGTTGTCAGTGATATTCCGACAGGTGTACTTATCGACTTTGACTTCACAAAGATGACCGCAGCTGAAAAGAAAGACTTTATGGAAAACGAATACATGTATGTATTGGGCGGAAGTGTTTCGATGCAGAAGGATCCTGACACAGGCGAGAACGTTCTGCAGCAGCTTGATGAAACTAACTCACACGGTGTACAGTCAGACCTTAAGTTTGCCGTAACACAGGATGAGAAGTTCACATACGAAGTAAAGATGAAGGTATTGTATCAGAAGCAGACGGATAATCTTAACAAGCAGAAGAATGTCGATACAATTGCCGCTGATGAGCATAATACACTCCAGCTTAACTTCTATAAGGACGCATTGATGACTGAGGATAAGGATTCAACTAATGCAGCTTTGTGGGATTCAGTATTCTCAATTTTCTTAGACAGCGAATCCAAGCCGATAAGTGAAACAAACGGCAGATTTGATGGTACAACAGAGATTGGAACCATTAAATTCGGTTCTACACCGGTTGGCTCGTACAATTCGGGCAGAACAGTTAGTCCTGATATTAAAAACAGAGTACTGCCGAGCGGTACAGGATACGCTTCATCAATCTATAAGAACACTACGGTTTATGGCGACGCTAAGTATTCAAACATTGCTGAAACCGATAAGACACTTCATGGTATTTGGTACTATGAACTGGGTTCAGCTAAGTTTGTAACTTACAGAATTGTAGTTGACCCGCTTGGCAACAACGTCAAGATATATGCAGATGGTGAACCGGTTTATGAGCTGGGTACCTTCAGTGAGGATATAGAAGAACCGTACAATGTTGGTAAAGTACAGATTAAGTCACGTAATGACGGTTACTCGTGGCTCAACATTGCAAGCATCAAGGCTTACAGCGGCGATGGCAAGAGTGACATAAACATTGGTTCGGTACCTCAGGGCGGCGGAACCTCCGGCGGTTCAGGCGGCTCAGGCGGCGGTGCCGGCGGCTCGGGCGGCTCGGGTACAAGTGTAACTCCTGCACCGGCGGCAACAGATGCTCCTGCTGCTTCTGCTGAACCTACAGTAGAGCCGGTTAATCCCGAAACTAACAAGTACTTCGATGACCTCGGCAATGTACAGTGGGCTGTTGAATCGATTAATGCACTTGCTGAAAAGGGTATTATTACAGGTACAGGCGACAGACAGTTCTCGCCTGAAGCAAACGTAACAAGAGCTGAATACGTTACTATGCTGATGCGTGCTTACGGAAATGATGTTGCTGCCTCGGATGTTGATTTCAATGACGTTTCGACCGGTGAGTGGTACTATGAACCGATTGCAAAGGCTCTCACTCTCGGCGTTGTAAACGGTTACGATAACGGAAACTTTGGAATTAACGATAATATATCCCGTGAGGATATGATGGTTATGGCATACAGAACCATGAATGCACTTAACCTTGCAGTTCCGAAGATTAAGGAATATGAGAACTTCGGTGATCAAAATGCAATCAGTGATTATGCAGTTGAAGCTATAGAATCAATGTATTGTGCTGGTATAATTAATGGTGTTGGCAACAATCTGCTTGATCCTAAGGGGAATGCAGATCGTGCTCAATCCGCTAAAATAATATACGGACTAACTAATATGGAGGGAACTGTTAATGAGTAATTTAAAAAGAGTAATTTCAATGCTTTTGGCAGCGGCAATGATTTTCAGTATGTCTGCAATCGTAGCTTATGCCGAAGACGGAACAACAACTAATCAGGAAGCTGCCGACGCTGTTTTGGAGTCGGCGGCGGCTTCCGCTCTCGCATCACTGCCGAACGATGACGTTCAGTATGCTGCGGCTTACAAGTTTGATTACGCTCTCGGTATCTTTGAGATGCTTGAGGACGGTTATTGGCAGAAGGATCAGGTAACAAGAGGCGAGTTTGCTACAATCGTTGCAAAGATGATAAAGGCAAATACCGACGGTTATCCGAACTACGACTATTCACCATACACTGATATTAATGCGTCACACTTTGCTTATCCGGCTGTTTGCTATCTTACAGATATCGGTATCTTAAATGGTGACGGAAACTCAACATTCAGACCTGACGAGCCGATTCTCGTTAATGAAGCAACAAAGATGGTTATGTGCGCAATCGGCTTTAAGGATGCGTGTGAGCTTAACGGCGGCTACCCGAGCGGTTACAATAAGTTTGCAACCACACAGGGAGTTTATGATAACTTAAACTTCAGCTATACAAGCTCAATGACAGCTATGCAGATGTCACAGATGGTAAGAAATGCTCTTGAGGCATACATCATGGAAAAGGTTATCTACAGAGCTGACGGTACAGCTGACGCAATGCTGAGCGAAACAAAGACGCTTCTTACCGAGACTTATAAGATGGAAAATCTTGCAGGTACGGTTGAGGGTACATACTTCTCTTATTTCTCATCAAACGAAGTTGGCCTTGAGAACGAAGTAATCATCGACGGAGTATGCTACCAGTTTGACACAAAGGTGGATATGGAAGCGCTGCTCGGATATGAAGTTAACTTCTATTATATGGAAGACGTTTCCGGCTACAGAAGACCTTATATCGTATACTGTGAACCCAGAAACGGTAAGAACAGTGAAATTGATGTAATGGCTAAGGATATAGTATCTCTTACATCAACTCAGCTTGTATATAACGACGCTAACTACAATGAGAGAACAATCCAGATTTTGCCGACAACCGAAGTGTCATACAACGGCAAGCCTTTCTATGACCTTGATGAAACATCTCTGAAAATCAAAGAAGGTCATGTAAAAGTCGTTACACATGATTCAACTTCAAAGGCAGCTGCTGTAATCATTCAGGAGCAGTTCGACGGTTTGTTTGAGAGATACAACAAGACAAACTATCAGATTATATTCCAGGATAATATGACAACAAAGCTTCCTGAGGTTAAATTTGACACAGTTTACAGAACAAGACTTACACTTGACGGCAAGGACATTAAGCCTGAAGAGCTTGTAAAGAATGACGCTATCACTTACACAGTAAGTAAGGACGGCGAGTACATCAGAGGTTATGTTTCAAGAACAGTTGAATCCGGTCAGGTTTCAAGAGAGTATACAGAGGATTATGCTGCCGGAACATACAAGGTTATTGAATTAAACGGTAAGCAATACTTCATTTCTGCTTATTGTGCAAAGGATATTAATACCGGATTCTCAAGTGATTTCCAGATTACTTATGACGGAAGAATTCTTGGCACCAACACTTCTACATCAAACGGCGGCAACTATGGTTACCTGTTTAAGTTTGGCACAGAAGGCGGCGTATTTAACAACGGATTCAGAGTAAAGATTCTTGATAAGAACGGTAAGGTTGCTGAATATGTATCGGCACAGAAGGTTAACACAAATGTTGACGGCGAGGTTAAGCAGAGAACTGCATCTGAGATAGCTAACAACTATGCTTCATATTTTGAAGACCCGCAGGTTGTTGTATTTGAAACAAATACAGCCGGCGAAATCAGAACTTTGTATATTGCTCAGGACTTCACAAAAGAACTTGGTGACCCGGACGATCTCGACTTTGGTATGTACTACAGCGGTACCGCAAGATACAATAACAACCTGATTGCAAACTGTGCAATTAATGATTCGACTGTAATCTTCAGAGTTCCGTTTGCAGACAGAGACAGAGATGAAGACTACCAGGTTGACACAAAGGAAGCTTTGTCCAACGGTTCTTACACAGTTGATATTTATGATATCAGAAACGGTGTATCAAATGTTATAGCAATTAAGGATAAGGAGCCGACAACTCTTGATGACGCTGCTGATACATTGATTGTCGATAAGTTCTCGACAGCATGGGACGAAGAGAAGCAGGAGCGTGTTCTTGAGGTTAGCGGTTGGTCAAACGGAGAATTGATTTCTCTTAAGGTTGACGAAGACGTATCTCAGGTAGAGTCACTTACTACTTTGGAAGAAAAGGGTATCAGAGATCTGGTACGCGGTGACGTTATCCAGTACAACAAGGGTTCAAATGACTATCTGTACACATACAGAGTATTGTTTAACTACTCTCTCAGAGGAAATTCTGACAACTACTTTGAGATGAATCAGGATCGCCAGTCTAACTATCAGGTATCAAATGATAAGCTCTACACACTCTATGGTCAGGTACAGCGCACATATGACTACTTCATGGTTGAGACAACAAACCTCACAGATAAGAAGTGGTTCAGAGCATATCCGACAACAGATATAAATCTTTATATCTATGATACTGAAAAGGATGAAATCATTATTGGCGAGCCGTTTGATATTCAGATAGGCGACCGCGTATTCATCAGAACAAAATATATCGATCAGCAGATTGATATGCTTGTAATTCAGTAAAGATTACTGTAATAAATTGCAAATAGTTTCAGAGCCGCCCTGCACAATGCAGGGCGGCTTAAAATATGCTCTGAATGTATAAAAAAGTAAACAAATTGTTATATGAATATATTGTAATGGAATGTATTTATTACAAATATAGATAAATAATATATCTATTTAGAATTTTGACCAAAAACGACTTTTTTAGTTACGTTCTTTTCGTTAAAGATGTAACGGGGCTGTTGTTGACAAATTTGCAAAATAGGAGTAGAATAACTTTGTTCTAATTGAATAGAGATAAATATACGCAAGTTTAAGTTATAATTGTGTTATTACAGAATTAAAGAATTGCGGAAAGGTAGTATTTATATATGAAAATAGGAATTCCAAGAGCATTGCTGTTTCAGTACTATTATCCCTTGTGGCGTTCGCTGTTTGAGCGTTTAGGCTTTGAAGTTGTAGTTTCTGATAAGTCTACGAAGCCTCTTGTCCAGAAGGGAATTGCTGTAACCGTGCCGGAAATATGTTTTCCGATTAAGATTTACAATGGTCATGTTATTAATCTCATGGAAAAGGATGTAGATTATATCTTCTGTCCGAGATTTGTACATATTGAGAAGGATTATTGGTTCTGTCCGAAGTATATTGGGTTGCCGGAGCTGGTTGAAATGTCAATTCCCGGCTCAAAAATGCTTGTTGCGGAAATTGATTGCAGACGTGAAGATACTGCTGATCCTAAGTGCTATGAACCGGTTGCGAAAGAACTCGGTATCCCCATGAGAAAGATGAAGAAAGCGCTTAAGGGCGCAGCTGAGGATTATGCAAGGTTCAGAGAATATTGTCATATGGGTCTTACTCTTGACGAGGCGGCTCAGGTTATGTTTGAAGGCGCCTCGGTTGAAGATTTTAATCTGCCGGAGTATGAGACAACAATTGGTCTTATTGGATATATTTATAATGTGTATGATCCGTTTATAAGTATGAATATTATAAAAAAGCTGCGTGAGCTTAAGGTAAATGTCATAACCTTTGATATGCTTGAGGCTGAGCAGCTGCATAAGTACAGGAACGAATGTACACGACCGATATTCTGGACCTTCCCCGATAAGCTCTATCAGTCGGCAAGCGTTATGATAAAGGATTTAAAGGTTCAGGGCATAATTCATATTACCGCATTCGGCTGCGGCCCCGACTCAATAGTCGGCAAGGAGATAGAGCATGATTTTGCCGATTCAGGCGTACCGTTTATGACTCTTCGTATAGATGAGCATACCGGAGAGAGTCATTTGCAGACAAGAATTGAAGCGTTTACCGATATGATTAAAAGGAAAATTCGCAAAGTTAATGAGGTGAAAGCATGAAAGTATCATTCCCGCACATGGGCTGTGTAACAGGATATAAGCGTCTTATGGAAAAACTCGGTCATGAGGTTATCATGCCTGAAAGACCTTCTCAGCGCACTATGGAACTTGGTGCAAAATACAGTCCGGAATTCATTTGTTTTCCGTTTAAGGTTATGACCGGTACATATATCGAATGTGCCGAAAAGGGCGTTGAACTGATTGTATCTTCAGGCGGTAACGGTCCCTGCCGTGCCGGTATGTATCCGGATGTTCATCAGAAGGTTTTAAGCGAGCTGGGATATAAAACCGAGGTCATGGTGTTTGATAATATGTTCAAGGACTTCAAAGGCTTTGTAGCTACCGCAAAGAAGCTGATTAACGGTACAAATATATTCAAAGCGGCAGGTATTGCGGCATATGTCTATGCGCTTATAAAGAAAATGGATAAGCTTGAAAAACGCCTCAAGATTATGCGTGCATACGAAATCAATCAGGGCGACTTTTCAAAGGCGTGGAAAAATATTGTAAGTATGTTTGAAAAGACAAATACAATACGTGACGTAAACCGTACATATAAAAAGGCTCTTGAGATTTTTGAAAGCATACCTCGCCGCGAAGTGAAAGAGGAAGAACGTATTCGGGTCGGTATCGTAGGTGAGATTTATGTTATTATGGAGCCGACCGTCAATAAGAATGTTGAGGAAACTCTCAATTCGCTTGGCGTAGAGGTTGAGAATGTTCAATATATTTCCGACTGGGTTGAGCATAATGTTGTGCCGAAATGGCTGCCGTTTCCGAGATCACACAGGATTTTCAACAGCTCCGATAAGATTTCGCCGATTAACTGCGGCGGACATGACAAAGAAAACATGGGCTGGGTTCTGGACTTTGCGAAGCGCGGATTTGACGGTGTGGTTCACCTTATGCCGTTTGCATGCTTGCCTGAGCTTGTTAATCTCGGCAAGTTCCCTGCGGTTTCAAAAAAGCTCAATATGCCGATAATTTCACTTTCTCTTGATGAGCAGATGGGCGAGGCGCATGTTAAGACCCGTCTTGAGGCGTTTACCGATCTGATAAGAAGCAAGCACTTTGCTAAACAAAAATCAACGCAGAGCAATGTTGCCGATTCTTTAGAAAGCGCTGCAAGAAAAGTAGGGACAAAGGTTGACAAAGTAAAAGAAAATTTGCAGACCTCACCGGTGTCGCCGGAATATCAGACAAAATAGGAACATATTTTTAGGTTATTTAGGAGAAGTTAGTATATGAAGTATTATTTGGGAATAGATATCGGCTCTGTAAGTACAAACGTTATTGCTATGGACAGCGATTATAACGTTTGCTTTAATCAATATATCAGAGCGAACGGTCAGCCGCTTGAAAGTGTAAAGAAGGGCATGACCAAGCTGAAAGAGGCTATCGGCTGCAGTGATGACGATATCCTCGGAATAGGCACTACGGGAAGCGGCAGAGAGCTTGCCGGCGTTCTTGTAGGTGCTGATGTAATAAAGAACGAAATTACCGCACATGCAACAGCAACGCTGCATTTTCACCCTGACGCGTCTACGATTTTTGAAATAGGCGGACAGGATTCTAAGATAATTATTCTTCAGGACGGAATGGTTACAGACTTTGCGATGAACACAGTATGCGCTGCCGGTACGGGTTCATTCCTTGACCATCAGGCAGAAAGACTCGGTGTTCCGATTGAGCAGTTCGGCGAGCTGGCTCTGACAGCGGAAAAGGATGTCAGGATAGCGGGACGCTGTACGGTTTTTGCCGAATCTGATATGATTGCAAAACAGCAGTATGGATTTTCAAAGGCAGAGATAATAAAAGGTTTGTGTACAGCGCTTGTGAGAAACTATATCAATAACCTTGCACGTGCGAAGAAGCTTAAACCGCCGTTTATTTTCCAGGGCGGTGTTGCTGCGAACGTTGGTATCAGAAAAGCCTTTGAGGACGAAGTCGGCGAAAAGGTTATTATTCCGAAGTACTTTAATGTAATGGGAGCTATAGGTTCGGCAATCCTTGCAAAGGAATATATCGAAGAAAACCATATCGAAAAGCCGAACTTCAAGGGCTTTGAACAGCTTGAACTTGAGTTCAAGCCAACCAGCTTTGAGTGTAACGGCTGCTCAAATATGTGCGAAGTTATCAGAGTTATTTCCTCGGATAATGAGGTTCTGGCAGTTTGGGGCGATAAGTGCGGCAAGTACGCAGGAACAAGCAAGGCGTCGCAGGCGTCAAGACGTTAGTCTTTTAAGAAAGAATTGGAGGTGGTTATATGGCATATACATATAATACTAAGGGAACATGTTCCCGTCAGATAACTTTTGATATTGAGGACGGCAAGGTCAGAAACGTATCGTTTTTCGGCGGCTGCAACGGTAACCTTCAGGGTATATCGGCGCTGGTTGAAGGTATGGAAGCCGAAAAGGTAGTTGATTTGCTTAAGAATATCGACTGCAACGGAAAGGGTACCTCATGTCCCGCCCAGCTCGCACAAGCACTAAAAGAAGCTATATCGTAATAAATTAAATCCGCCGCTTCAAACAAGCGGTGGATTTTGTTTTGGGGTAAAACAGATGTCAAAACCGTATTTTTATTTAATTCTGTAGTATTCACCGGATAAGGTGCTGCTGCATTAATTTGCAACAGCACCTTAATTAATAAAACAAATTAATAATTCTGAGTTTTGACCTGGAAGTAGCTCTGCGGGTGAGCGCATACCGGACAGACTTGCGGAGCCTTTTTTCCGATAACAATATGACCGCAGTTCAGACACTGCCAGATAACGTCTCCGTCCTTTGAGAAAACACAGTCACCTTTGACATTGGACAGCAGTTTTCTGAAACGTTCCTCGTGTTCTTTTTCGATTGCCGCAACGCCGTCAAACAAAGCGGCTATTTCATTAAAGCCCTCTTCGCGTGCAACTGCGGCAAATCCTGCGTACATGTCAGTCCATTCATAGTTTTCGCCCTCGGCGGCGTCAAGTAAATTGTCAGCTGTCTCGCCGATATTTCCGCCGTGAAGGAGCTTGAACCAGATCTTGGCGTGTTCCTGCTCGTTGTTGGCGGTTTCCTCAAAGATATTAGCAATCTGAATATATCCGTCCTTTCTGGCCTTGCTAGCATAGTAGGTATACTTGTTCTTTGCCTGTGATTCTCCGGCAAATGCGGCGAGCAGGTTGACCTCTGTTCTTGTTCCCTTTAATTCTTTCATTTTATGACACACCTTTCATATAAATATTTAAACTTTAAAATATTTGAATTTTTTTCATTATTCGCTAAATGGATAAAAAATATTCATATTATATCTAATATTGATAATATAATTAAAAAATGACATAATATAACAAAAACCTGAAAGGATGAATATAAGTGAAATGTGTTAAAAAATTGCAGCTATAATTGTGATGATTGCTTTAATTTACAGTAGTTTTTGTACTGTCTTTGCAGAAGATATTGCTGTACAGCTTTCCGTATATATTGATGGTCAGTTTCTTCAGATGCCGGAACAGGCTTTAACAATCCACATGACGGATTATGTGAATCTGCGACGTTCGTTATAGGTAACGGGGAGCGTACAACTATAGATATGGCAAATACATCGCATTGTTATTGTACGGTTGAAACAAGGTTTGAAAATGATGGACTTGATGAGTATATCGGTGCTTATAGTGATGACAGCAGAGCGGTATATGTTTTTGATGAAGAAAATAAAACTCTCATCGGAAGTTTGTCTGATTTTCCCGGGACGGAACTTAATAAGTATTTAGTAAGCATTGTTGATGTCAATCATTCATCATTGACTACGACGCCGCTGGCAACTTTCCCAAGAGAGAAAAAGTAGTGTGGTGACTATGAATTTTAGTTAATTACAAATCGGAGCTGTGGCAAATTATAGTTTGACAAACAGTTATTGCAAGCTAAGCTTGCAGCCGGACACCGACCATGCAATGGGCGGTAATG
>CAJKEB010000001.1 GCA_905198865.1 uncultured Eubacteriales bacterium | reverse complement strand
TATTTGATTATAGTTTTATTTAAGAATACCTTGCCGCATATTTTTTACTCCTTTTCTGGATTAAATCATTGTATCACATCAGTTTTAGGAAAGCAAGTACCTAAAAGAAATTTTTCTTCCCCTTATATGTAACAATCATACCGGCTTCCTAGCGTTCAGAATGTTTTCTGCTGTCTGCTGTGGTGTTTGGTTGGAATTGTCCAACCAAAAGCCGATCCGTGGTGTTGTCTGCATTTTACTAAATACAAATTCAATGTATACAGAAAGAAATATATAAGGAGTGGGAGGGATTCCGCCGTAGTCGGCATTGTAGGAAAATCCAAAAGTTTAGATTTTCTCAAAATGCTTATCTTTTGGTCTTTGGTTCGGAATAGTGTAGTGCTGGCGGTCTATCTATTGTTTTCGGTTGCTTGCTTCTTTACCGTACATGAGCATTTGCGCCGGGGTTATCATTACCATATCCTTCCATAAGGTTAATAGCTCCCCAAATGCCAAGTCCTGCGCCGAGAGCTATTACAAGTGTTTGCAGTACGGTTACTGCCGAGTTAAAAAATGCCATAGTTGTTTCCTCCTTAAAATGATTTGAATTAAAATTTATTATTAAGTAATAGCTGTCTTGTGTCTTATCTATGTGAACAACCCATTGGGCTGGGATTTTAAGAATTTGCACTAAAAAAGGAACAACCCATAGTTAAAGGTTGTTCCCGCTAAATGCGTTTATTAAATTCTTTCTAAAAGCTCAGTAGGTTTTATTGCTGTGACTTTGCTGTTTACAAAATCTCTGATGTTCCTCGTTATGATGTAATCGGCTTTAATTCTTGAAGCACACGCACTTTGAAGCGCATCTTCAAAATCCTTGAAATCCATTGACAACGCTTTCTTTATATCGTCGGCTTTCAAATCAGCAACGGTGAACACGAGCTGCAATTTTTCAATTACATCTCTTGTTTTTTGCGCGTCCAATTCCTTTCGCATTATATATACGATATTGGGAATAGTCAACGCTGAAATAACGCCTGTGATTTTATTTACCTCACAATATTTCATAATTCTTGCCGCATCTTCATAAAAGCCCTCTCTTTTGCACAAAACATCAAGAACGACATTTGTGTCAATCAACACTTTCATATTTAGCCATCCTTTCCGCTCTTGCAGCCTTATCGTCATAATCGTTTTTCAGAACACCGATAAGGGAGTCTGTTAAAAATGAAACGCTTTTGTCGTGAGAAATAAGCCGCGCCATCTCCTTACCGTTTCTCAGAATAATAATTTCTTCGCCTGTTTGTACCATTTGCAGATACTTACCGAAATTGTTTTGAACATCTGTTGCGGTTACTGTAGTCATAATACGCACCTCCTCTTATTAGCTATATTTATTATATTCTATTTTAGCTAATTTGTCAATGCAGTTAGCTAAATTTATATAGATATATTTTAGCCAATGTAACAAGGAATATACTAATGACTGACATTAACCTCAAAAACTTCATATTCTTCATCTTTTTTGACCTTTAATCTGCATTTGAGATATTTTTCAATATCAAAAGCGTTTTTCGGATTTGCGTCCGACAAATACCTATACTTCGGATGCCCGGTTATATCATACTTATCGGATTTAAACGGGCGCACACCGCGTAGCTGTAAGATGCACTTGCCGCCGTCAAGGACGGATAGCTCATCAACTGATGCAAGGTCTTTGCCGAGCTTTTGATAGTTTAAGCTGTGTGAAACCTCTCTGCCGCGGCTTTCGCCTGTGTTATAGGTGTCTATCGTTTCCTTACCAAGTGCTTGATTTAACTCCTTGAGCGTAGTCGGCTCTTTTCCTCCGAGAAATATAGAAGTGTCACAGTTGCCGATTATTGTGTCGGCACTTTCCTTATACAGCGCTTTTAACTGACTCTGAGCCTGTAACACAAGGCAAGCTGATATTTCTCTTGAACGGATGGTCGCCATCAGCTTTTCGAGGTTCGGTATCTGACCGATGTTCGCGCACTCATCTATTAAGCACCGAACGTGTACCGGAAGCCTGCCGCCGTAAACATCATCCGCTTTTTCACAAAGCAGATTAAATAGCTGCGAATAAATCATTGCTATCAGGAAATTGAATGTGGTATCCGTGTCCGACATTATAAGAAACAGAGCTGTTTTCTGATAGTGCTTATCGTTCTTGTCCTTCTCGTTGATAAAGATTTTATCGCCGAGAGTATCAAGCTCTAATTCATCATACATTGTTATTTCTCTAAGCTCAGAAATGTCAAATGGAGCAAGACGAGCGCCGCAGGAAATATTGATAGACTTCGCTGTTTTTCCGGCAGCGAGCTTGTATTTTTTATACTGTCTTACGGCAAAATGTTCCGGCTCTCTTGCTTCCAATTCCTCAAACGCAAGGTCAACATTATTTTTAAAGGTTTCATCGTCCTCACGAACCTCCATAGCGTTGATAAATGCAACAAGGGTAGCAAGGTTTTGTTCCTCCTGCGGAGCTTCGTACCATATCAAGCCTATCAGGGCGCAATACAGCAGCGTTTCGGCTTTTACCCAGAAATCATCGCCGCCCTTGCCCTCGCCCTTGGTGTTGGTGATGAGCGTGGTAACGAGCTTCAAAATATCCTTTTCGCTGTGGATATACGCGAACGGATTGTAGCGCATACTCTTTTTGAAGTTTATCGTGTTAAACACCTTTATACGATAGCCGTTTTGCTGTAACAGCTTGCCGCACTCAATAAGGATACTGCCTTTCGGATCGGTAACAACATACGAGCTGTGCATCTGCATCAGATTGGGCTTTATGAAAAAGCGCGTTTTACCGCTGCCCGAACCGCCGATTACAAGTACGTTCTTGTTTCTTGCCAGCTTCGGATTTTTCGGGCGGCTGTTCATAGTTAAGCGTTCCGTCTGAGTGAGCAGGATATTGTTTTCAAATACGGGATCAATATACGGTGCAATATCATCGTGAGTACCCCAGCGAGCTGAGCCGTATTCCTCATTCTTACGGAACTTTTTTGCGTTTTTTCCTTTCACATACACCGCAATTCTGATAACCACGGCAAGCGCAATTCCTATCAAAAGGTCTGTCGGATTAAAACTCGGCATAAATGATGAAAATGCTTTGCCATAGCCGATATTCAGATGCAGAAGCTTCTGCGATAAATCAACTCCCGGAATAAGCCTATAGCCCTGCCCGATTTTTGTACCGAGCATAGCTATGAACAAGTAGGGGATGTTTGGGATAATGAGTTTTTTGTAATTTATCTGCTTCATAACTCCAACCCCTTATCCTTGTTTTTAACCTTCGGCTCTCTATTTTTGACAAGCTCGCCGAGAGATTTGAGCTTTTTAAGGAGCGATGGTTTTGTTTGGTTTTTAAGCTGCTTGTTCGCGTACTCGTTCATAGCGGCATTAAGCGCGTCACCGTCTCTTGCTTTGAAGAATACAAGGTATTTTGGAATATCTGCGGTTTTGTCCTTCTTTATGGCATAGTCCACACCGTATTTTCGGGCTATTCGCTCAAAATCCTTGATACTTTTATCCTCAATTTCAACATTCGTAACACCTTGATTTTGTCCGATAAGCTGCTTGACCGTTTGCTTGCCTGTCGGCTTCACGTCCTTATATGCCTTGCCTTGTGATTTGGCTTTTTGATATGCAATATACTTTCGCAATGTTTCTTTTAAAATTCTGCCTGTCATTTTTGCTGCATTGACCGATAGTGTAACGGTTCTGTTTTCAACTTCTTCCTGCATAGTAAACGCCTCCTTTCGGGCATATAAAAAGGAGCAACCGACATTTTTTCGATTGCTCCGATTTATACGTTATTCAATTATTTCACCCAAGTTTCTTCGTCAGCGTTTGTAACCGCCTTATGAGTGTTCGCCGCTTCGATTATCGTGTAGTATGCCCAATAACCTGTATCGGTCAAATCATCAAAACGGTTGAGGCTTGACAGGTTTTTGTTGACATACTCGGTATCGGCTTCACGGTCGGTAACACGGTTTACGATAGCGACAACCTCGGCACGGGTGATATTGTTGTCCGGCTTGAAAGTACCGTCTGCATAACCCTTAATCCAATCCATGGCCGTAGCACTGTTGATGAAGCTGTACGCCCAATGAGAGCTTTCAACATCGGTAAACTTGTTGTTCCTGCCGTCCGTTATCTTGTCAAACAGGTTATAGAACCTCGCGCACATTGTTACAAACTCAGCTCTTGTGATATTTTCTTCGGGTTTGAATGTGCTGTCATCATAGCCTTCGATAATATCGTACTTCTCAAGGTAGGAGACATAATCGCTGTACCAAAGGTTTGAGCTTACGTCCTTGAACGAGGGCTTTTTGCTTGTAATGTTCTCACCCTTGCGTTCCGCGATGTTGCGGGCAAATATCGCCGCCGCTTCTGCGCGCGTCATATTGTTTTCCGGCTTAAATTCGCCGTCCTCATATCCGACAACATACGCTTTATGCTCGGTTGCGGGTAAAATGAGTGTGCCGTCGCTGTCGGTCGTACCGACTGCTGAATTGTCCTTTTTATCTTTCAGCGTAACTTCAATATCAGCTTTTGCATTGCCCTTGCTGTCCGTAACCGTAATTGTGTAGTAATTGCTGTCGTCAATAACCTTCCCTGTCGGGAGCGTCAGTGTAACCTTGTTATCTTTTACGGATTTTGAAACAGAAACGCTCTTGCCGTCCTTATCGGTAACTTTGACATTCAGCGTTGACGAAACATAGCTTCCGCCACCACCGCCGCCGGAGCCGCCTGATGAAGAACCGCCGCCCGAACTTTTAACGGGAACAAGTATCTGACCATTCGCGTCTGTGGCCTTTGTAGCGGTCTTGCTGTCCTTATCCGTGACCGTAACGCTTACGCCCTTAACAGGCTGTTCGTCCTTATCAAGAACTTTAACCTTTGTCTGATTTGAAATCGTGAGTGTATGAGTGTCGGGAAGAACAATACTGATTTTGCCATCCGCAACTGTTACAGCCGCGTTTGCAATCTTACCGTCATTGTTTTCGACGATAACCGTGTACTGCGTTTTAACATTATCCGTATTGTCCTCAACAACGCCGCCATTATCGTCGGTGTTGTCGTTTTCGATTACGGGAACGATTATATAGCCTGCCTTGTTGGTGGTATCTGTATCGGTATTGCCGCCGTTATCATTAACTGTAACAACAATGCCCTCAATTGGCTCTTTGTCTTGGTCTGTAACAGTAACCTTGATACGGTTATCCTTATCAAGCACCTTTCCGTCGGGGAGCTTTACGGTAAGCTCGTTGTTATCACCGTGGATTACAACCGCGTTTTCGACAACGCCGCTTTCGTCCTCAACCTTAACATTAAGCTTTGTGATGGGCTTCTCTGTAGGTTCGGGAGTTTCGTCAGGATTGGGTGTTACGGTCGAATTATCTGACGGTTCGGGTGTTGCGTCGGGATTGGGAGTAGGTGTCGGAACAGGGATTTCACCCGTATCGCCCTTGTCGTCTGTTTCAAACTCATTTCTCGGTGGAACGACAACCACGCCGTTTTTATTGGTGTTTTCGGTTCTGTCACCGCCCGCATTGTCTTTGACGTTGACAGGCAGATTTTCAACCGGAATATTATCTCTATCGGAAACAATTACCGTTGTTCTGTCCTTGTAGCTGATAACTGTGCCATCGGGGAGCGTTACGGCGATTTTACCGTCCGCAGCCTTAACGGTTACGCCCTCAATCGCGCCCTTGTTATCGGTCGAAACGCTGACATTATACAGATTGCCCTCGATGTCCTTAACCTGTGCATTGCCCTTGATGTCGGTTATATCGGTGTCCGAAACAGGAACAACAGCTATTCCGTAGCTGTTTGTAATGTCTGAAGCGTTTGCGCCGCTGACATCGGTAACATTTACGGTTATCGTTTTTACGGGTGTTTCATCGTTCTCGTTTATGACTTTAATATATGTCTTGTTGTTCTCATCAAGCAGCTTGTTTTCAGGCAATTCAATAATCAAATCACCGTTGTCCTGCAATTTAATCAAGCCAAACTCTGTAATAACACCGTCATTGTCCCAAACATATACACGGTATTTATAATTCTTGTTCTGAACGACAGCGCCATCGCCCAAATCGGGAGTGGGAGTAGGCTCGCTCGGCTTCTCTGTTTCGCCGGGTATAGGTGTCGGCTCACTCGGTTTATCTGTTTCGCCCTGAGTGGGAGTAGGCTCGTTCGGATTGTCTGTCGGTTCACTGGGGGTAGGTGTAGGCTCAACACCCGGAAGCGGTTTTTCCTCATCATCGGGGTTCGAAGTAGGTGTCGGCTTCGATATGGGAGCTTCGCTGAGTGGCGGAACGATTACTATGCCGTTATCGTCCGTAATCTCTGTACGAAGTCCGCTGCCGTCCTTGTTGTAAACGCTGACTTTCCAATCCTCTACAGGCGTTCCATCTGCTCTTACAACCTTAACTGTCGTGCGGTTAAAGTAGTCAATTACCTTTCCATTGGGAAGGCATACAAGAACTGAATTATCATCTGAAATCAGTGTGATAAGCGCGTCCTTAATAAGACCTGTTTCATCTGATACAGTAACGATATAGTCGTAAATCTTGTCGTCAACGATTTCGCCAACCTCGCCTTTGCCGTTTTCATCGGTAATATCAGAATTTGACATCGGCATAGTAATCTGTCCGTTAATATTAGTGTAGCCGTTCTCAACAAAATCGCCGTCGCCGATAAGCTGAACACGCAGCCCCTTTACCGGCTCGCCCTTTTCGGTTACTGTTGTTACTGTAATACGGTTGTCTTTATCAAATGCTGTACCATCGGGAAGCTTTACATTGATTGAATAGTTGTCGCCTACGGATACAACACAATTCGGAATGAGTACGCCATTTTTATCGGTTACTACGACAACGTATGTGTTCTCATCGTCTGCAACCGTACCGTTTGAACTGCCTGTTGAACTCTGTGTGTTTGGAACTCTCAACTGTCCGTTATCATCAGTCTTGCCTGTTGCCGCATTATTTTTTATATCAGCGATAAAGATGTTTATTCCGCTTGCCGCCTGCTGCGTTCTTGTATCAATAACCGTAATTGTCGTTATATCCTCGGCTGAAAGAAGTCTGCCGTCAGGAAGAACGATTGTTAAGTTATCGTTTGTGTCAATACTGATTTTGCTGTCAAAAATCGGCTTATTGTCTTTATCCGTGATTAAAATATTGTAATCGCCGACATTGGAATGACCGTCCTCGTCAGAATTGTCCTTGTCGGTAAGCTGCGGTATTGTTTCTGTCTGTAATACTGCTCCGCAGACAGTACATTCAATATGCTTGCTGCCCTCGTTCTCAATCGTCGCGGGTGTGTCGATTATCAAATCGGACGGTATATGACCGAGAGCCGCGACCTCATCGGTGCGGTACGTTTCGCCGCAGTCTTTGCAAGTGTAGGTTGAATATCCAAGCTCCGTACAAGTCGGCGCGATCACAGCAATTTCATAATCGTGCGCCGCCTTTGCGGTTTCATCGGCAATAAATGTGTGTCCGCAATCCTCGCAAGTGTAGGTTGTGTAGCCGATACTTGTGCAAGTGGATTTTGTAACCTCGGTATTATAGTTATGACCTTTCGCGTCGGTGTAATCTCCGATGTAGCTGTCGCCGCAGTCCTCACAAGTGAATGTTGTAAAGCCCATAGTCGTGCAAGTAGGCGCGGTAATTTCCTCTTTATAATCGTGACCGAGTGCGTCCGTGTAATCGGCAACATAGCTGTGTCCGCAATCAGCACAAGTATATGTCGTAAAGCCCATTTCAGTACAAGTCGGCTCTGTTACAACAGCGTTGTACTTGTGTTCCTCCGGCTCTTGCTCGTCACCGATATACTCCTTTCCGCAGTCGGGGCAAGTGTATATTGTGTAGCCCTGCGATGTACAAGTCGGCGCGATAATCTGTTTACTGTAATTATGCGGAAGAACGTCCGTATAATTACTCACATAACTATCGCCGCAGTCGGCGCAAGTATATGTCGTAAAGCCCATTGTCGTACAAGTTGGGACTGTTACGCTTGCTTTGTAGTCGTGAGGGATTTTATCAGTGTAATCACTCACATAGCTGTCGCCGCAGTCAGCACAGGTATAGGTGGTAAAACCCATAGCCGTGCAAGTTGCGGGAGTAACCTCCGCGTGATAATGATGCTCAATTTTGTCCGTGTATTCGCCTACATAGGAGTTACCGCAGTCATCACAGATGAAAGTCGTATATCCCATAGCCGTACAAGTCGGCTCTGTTACCGTTTCGGAATAATGATGTCCTGTCGGCAATTCGAGAATTGCTCCGCAGGTTTCGCAGGTCTGCGGCTCTGTACAAGTAGCCGCCGCGCCCGGTGTATGTCCCGTTGCGGAAATAGCCTGTATCATTTTTTCATCGCAATGCTTACAGTCATATTCCATAACGCCCTCGCTGTCGCAAGTGGAGCTTGTAACGGTATGCCCATTGTCCCATTCGTGTCCGAGCGCATCTGTGTAGTCGTTGATGTAAACGTCGTCACAATTTGCACACGAATAAGTTGTAAATCCGCGTGTCGTACACGTCGGTGCGGTTACTTTCTCACGATAATCGTGCTTCGCAAGCGATGTTAAATCAGTAATATATTTGTAGCCGCAGTCGATACACTTGTGTTCGGTATAGCCGTTCATTGTGCAAGTAGAGGGAACAACGCTTGTCTGATAATGGTGGTCGGTCATTGAGGTGCTTTCGGTGTAATAGCTGCCGCAGTTTTTACACATATTCAATTCCAAACCGCCCTGCTGACAGGTCGCTTCACGAACAACTATTTTGTTGTAATCGTGTCCGGTTGCGGGAGTGTAGTTTGTCTTTTGTAAAGCTCCGCACTCACTGCACTGAAAACGGTCATAGCCAAGCTCCGTACAAGTCGGACGCACAGTTTCAAGATAGCGGTAGTCGTGAGTATGCACGGTTTCTGTCGCCAATGTGGAATTGCTCTCACTTTCGGCGGATAAAAGCCATACATAGCTTACGCCGTTTTCCGTCATACTTTCGCCGTCATAGGAATAGTCGATTTCATAGTAGACAGGATAATATCCGGCTTTCGTATAATTCGGAGCAGATGTTAAGTTGCATTTCTCAGCTTCCGTGCCGTAGCGTATTTTTGTATGCACTCCGCTGTCCGATAAATCGGAAACTGTAACGGTATGTGCGCTGCCGTCAACAAAGCCGTAATAGCTTTGAACAACAGATTTCGCCGCAGCATACTCGTTCTTTGTGTAGCCGCAGTCCTCACATTCGCCTGTGATACGAAAACGCTGATTGCCGATTTCACTCACGATCGTTTCATCAAAATTGTGCGCTTCTCTCTTTTCGGTAGCTCTTGCCAGCGTACCCTTACAGAATTGACAATACTGTCCCTTTTTCAGAACCGTGGTATGATATTCGCTATCATACGGTGTGTAGGTCGTATTGTCGAAGTCCAAAAAGAAATCGTGGTCGCAGCTATTCAAGCTGTACACGTTTTTTCCGAAACTGTACGCGCCTTCTCCGTCAACTGAGTTTATCGTTCCGCATATCTGACAAACAGATTTTGTCCAATGATAAGTTGAGTAGGTCGCGTCAACTCCCGGTCTGCCATCGTCAACATTTCCCTTTGTAACACCGTCTGTCATTGTGCCGTCCGAATACTGAACTCCTCTGTTTAACGCCGTCGTACCCGATTTTGTGTATTCCGGCGTTCTGTAAGTCAGGTTTATCGTGTCCTTGTTGCACACGGGGCACCAACAGGTTTCCTGAGTAATCGTGGCGTTAAAGTCAAGCTCATTTGTTCTGCCGTTTGATGTAATCCACACGTCGGCGGGATCAATGTACTCATTCACCTGCGCTGCCGAAACACTCATTGCGGGCAATGCGCCTATCGTCATTACTGCTGCCAGAACTCCCGACAACACAGATTTAATCGAATGTTTTGTTCTCATTTATTATTACCTCCATAAAATATTTTGTGGTTTTCTCTTGCAAAAGGGTACTCCACTAAGGCGGTCTGCACCGATAAATCAAATATTGCTTTATCATAATTACAACTCCTGTCCGTGGTTTTTCATTTCCGCTGTTTTGACTAAACCGTCTTTCTTAGGCTCAACGGGTATCGACATAATGCCGCGTCCCATTTTCAAAAATGCTTCGGGGTTCTTGAACATCTTTTCAAACTTTTTTCTGTGTTCTGTCGGAAGGGAAGTAAAGTTCTCATCACCCTCACCGCAGATAAAGAATGTTCCGGCAACTATATCAACAACTTTGCCGTTATCGTCCTTTATTGCACGGTTAAGCTCCGAGCCGTTTATTTTGCCTTCCTCGTTGCAGATTAAAACAACAGGCTCGTCAAAGTAATGCATCGCTTCAATGTTGCCGCTGACTACGCTCTGCATAGAAGAAAGTCCTGCGTCGATTTCAACCATTTCAGCGTACTGACCAGGTTTTACGAGCAGGACTTCCAACTTATTCTCTTTTTCAATTTCCTTGCCGTTATCGGAATGATATTCAACTCCCGTGAAGCTGTCAGCATCTAAGATAATATCGCCGTCATTCCACATATCCTTGGCTATTTGCAGGGCGTCGTCTTTTGAGTCGGCTTCTACAATCACCGTCTTTTCAAGCGTTTCAGTTATCGTTACCTCAAACTCCTTCATCGTCGTTCGCCTCGCTTTCTTTTATGGGAACGAAAAAGGGACATTTCTCGCCGTTGTGGGAAGAAAGATACGGACACATCGGGCTTTTCGGATCAAGTCTGTAGCTCTCCACTCCTGTTTTGCATTTTGGACATAATAGCGTATTCATCGGTTTAACTCCTCTCTGTGTTTCTTTTTTTGGCTCTGTTCTTCATCCACGTTTCCAAAAGCTTCAAAATCGTATTTTTCATTTGGCTCGGCGTAAATGAACGGGGAAAATATTTTTTGATTTCGTCGGGTTCGATTGTGATTTTATCAAGCTCGCTTTTCTTTTCCTCTGACATAATCTCGCGCATAGCTTCGACCGTGCATTTGCCGCTTTTGCTTAATTTCTTTATGCGCTGCGCTTGTGACAGCGACGGCGAATTTTGCGAATATTCCATTGCATCTAAAAAACCCTGCTGTTCCTCTTGCGAAAGGCTCGCAAGCTCTACGGCAGGGGTAAAAGATATTTCTTTGCTGTCAACCATTTCCAAAAGTGTTGGTTCAAGGTTTGCAAGTCGGATATATCTTTCAATTTTTCTTGGGTGTTCACCGGTATCACGCGACAGCTTTTCGACCGTCCACGACTTTCCGACATTTTGTCGGAAAGTTAAATCATCGCGTTTTCCTTGATGTTTCAGGGCTTCCATTTTCATTTTATACGCAAGCGCGCGTTCGCTTGGCAGTATATTTTCACGCTGCAAATTGCTGTCCACCATAAAGATTACTGCTTCATCGTCTGTGAGGTCTTTTACAATGACAGGCATTGTTTCAAGCCCTGCTGCTTCACAGGCGTGTAGTCTGCGGTGTCCCGATATTATTTCGTAACCACCGCCGGGGTCGGGACGAACAACGGCAGGGGAAAGCACTCCGACTTGTGAAATGCTGTCTATTGTCTGCTGCATAAGCTCATCGTCCAAAACCTTAAACGGATGATTTTTGAACGGGTGAAGCTCCGTGAGTTTCATTTCTACGATTTGAGTATCGCTTGGCTGTTTCTTTTTTGACGGCATTGTTATCACCTCCGTTCTGCTTTATGATAAAGCCGCTACTGACTATTTTGAATATCGGCTTTATGTTGTAATTTCTCCCGTTCTCTGTCGGCTCGTCCGGCAAGCTGACAACAGCACATCGTAAATACACTGACTACGCTCCCGGCAATAAATGCAATAATAATTCCTAACATAATATCCTCCTCTACATTCTGTACATATCGCGTCTGACTCTGTTGGTCATTGATGTTTCGCCCGTATTTGCCGCATTATATAATGCTGATATGAGATACGGAGTCTTACTGCGGATTATGTGCGTCAAATCATTGAGATCAAGCATAAGCGCTTCGATTTTACCGTAGTTAAGCTGTTTGTATCGTATTTTTACCAGTTCAGCCGGTATTTCTTTTTTGCCGATAACATAATACTTTGTGTCAACAACCATAACATCAGTCATCACCTCAACAATGTCGTTTATGATGTCCTTGTTATTTGAGAGTATCAGCGTATCATAATCAATTTGCGCTTTGATTTCTGATTTTGTTTTATTATATCTTTCAATCAATCGCTCATCCGAATTTGTTTGTTCTGATGGATTGATAGATTGATATTTAATACAATCAGTATTTATTTTTTCTTTAATTGTTTTATCTTTATTTATTTGCGTTGGATTTTCCAACGTAGGCTTTTCCTGCGTAGGATTATCCAATATTGGATTTTCCAACATAGGTTTTTCCGATATAGGGTTATCCAAGATTGGATTTTCCAATGTAGGTTTTTCCGACTTTGGTGTAACGGTTATAGGGGACTCGTGAATAATATATTCGGTATTCGTGAGCTGACCTTTTGTGTTTCGATTTCTGCGGCGCTCAATATATCCCTGCTTCTCAAGCTCAATGATAGATATCCTGATAGCGTCAATTCCTTCCTTGCAGATGATTGATAAGCCTTTAAGGGTATAATCCCATTCCTCCGGCAAGCTGAGCATCAGAGAAAGCAGCCCCTTTGATTTAAGTGATAACTCCTTGTTTCTCAAATGGTGATTTGACATCACCGTATAATTTTTGTTTTTCTCAATTCTGAATACTGACATAGTGAACCTCCTTCCTGAATTTTTGTAACAAAAAAGGCACTGCATTTATTTAACAGTGCCTCAATCCGATGTTATTAAATTTTATATGAAAAAGCAATAGATGAGTCAATAGCTTTGACTGCCTGTTCGCTCATTTTCTCTGTAATGTGAGTATAATATCTCAAGGTAAACTCCAATTTTGAATGTCCAAGCATACTTTGAACATATTTGGGATTTACCCCATTTTCAGCAAGAACGGACGCAAAAGTGTGTCGAAGATTGTGGAATTTAAAAGGAATACCTAAATCCTCTTTTATAATTCTCGACAAAAATTTTATACTGTTGCTCGTAAGCATTTCACCATTAGGCTTTACATTGATGAAGTCATCAATTTTTAACAGCTTTTCTTTGTTTCGCACAAGTCTGTCCGTAACATAATTACGTTTATAACCGTCACCATACAATGCGCGTTCATCCTCTTGTTTTGCTTTTAATTTTTTCAGATAAGAAGCAAATTCATCTGTAATGTTTACGCTGCGGTAAGCATTTACTGTTTTCAAAGGACAAAAACACCACTTTCTGTCCTGAAATAAGAGCTGCTTGCAGACCTTGATTTTTTTGTGTTCAAAATCAACATCGCTCCATTGCAATCCAAAAACTTCACTTTCCCGAAGCCCGGTATTCAATGCTATGTAATATGAAACTATAACATTTGTACCCTGCAACCGCTGTGTCATAGCATTTATTTGCTCCTGGGAATATGTATAAATCTCTCCAACATGCCGTGGATCCGGCGGAGGAGTAACCTCACTCATTACATTTTTCTTGGTGTATTTCCTCTTGTGAGCATAGCCGAATAATACCGTCAACAGCTTATAGAAACCTTTTACATATTCCTCACTGTATTGTGGAGTTTTCTCATTTATAAAATCCTCAATCATAGTCGCAGAAATTCTATACACAAGGTATGCACCAAATGCTTCCTTAAAGTGGTTGTTGTATAAAGATTTATATCGCTTTATGGTGGCATAGGCTCGTGTGGCATTAGCTTCTTTTTCGATAAACTCATTAAACAATTCATCAAAGCTGATTTCTTTATTTTCTGCATAATCCCCTGTGTGATTAAATAGAAAAATTGCATCATTCATTGCGGCAACGGCTTCTTTTTTTGTGAGAAAACCGCCCTTTTCAATCTGCTTTCGCTTGCCGTCGATATAGCCTACATCAATGCGGTAAGTCCACTTATCTCTCTTTTTTCTAACACTACCCTGCATAATTATTCCTCCTGATAAACAATAAAAATATTTTAACATATCAGACAAGGAAATCTAACCTGTCCCACGAAAAAAATTTTTGAAGTGCCGAAAACGCCGTAGTGGTGCGGGTTTCGGGCGTTTTCGTGGGACAGACTTAATTTTTCGGGATTTTTTCAATCTGTCCCACGCCTGTCCCACGAAACGCAAAAATACACCTCGATACAAAAAAATACGGTTAACGTCAATTCGTTAACCGCATTTCGTGTTCAACCCTCAGGGAGCCGCATAAATACTTGCTTTCTTAGCGTATCGAGGTTTATTTATCTGTATCCAGATTTAACCAAAGTATCTCTTAAGCATACCCTCGAAGCCCTTGCCATGTCTTGCTTCGTCCTTAGCCATCTCATGAACTGTGTCATGAATTGCATCATAGCCAAGTTCTTTTGCAAGCTTAGCAAGCTCAAGCTTACCTTCTGTTGCTCCACACTCAGCCTCTGTTCTGAGTTCAAGGTTCTTCTTTGTATCAGCATGTACAACTTCGCCGAGAAGCTCTGCAAACTTTGCTGCATGTTCAGCTTCTTCATATGCTGCCTGCTGATAGAAAGCTCCGATTTCCGGATACCCCTCACGAATCGCTTGTCTGCTCATTGCGAGGTACATACCAACCTCTGTACATTCACCTGCGAAATTAGCCTGAAGTCCTTCGATAACTCTCGGATCTACATCCTTAGCTATACCAATTACGTGCTCACAAGCCCATGAAAGTCCTTCTGCCTTTTCCTTAAAAGCACTGCTCGGTGCCTTACACTGAGGACACTGCTCAGGTGGAACTTCACCTTCATAGATATATCCGCATACACCGCAAACCCATTTTTTCATAATAATTACCTCCTAAAATATATTAATATTATAAATAATACTTTTAAACATTATTTTGAGTGTCATCAAGACAATCTTTACATACGCCGAAGAATAACAGCGTATGATATTCAATAATTCCATCAAACGACTTTTCAGCATCAACGCTTATTGAATTGTCATAATCGACATCAATATCCATCACCTTTTGACAAATCTTGCAAACAAAATGATTATGCGGATGAACATCGCCATCATATCTGCATTGTTCACCAATGGTACTAATTTTGGTAATTTTGTTCTCCGATGATAAAACATTAAGGTTTCTATAAACCGTACCGAGACTTATATTCGGTATCTTCTTGCGCACCTCATCATATATCCAATCAGCTGTAGGATGAGTGGTTGTTGAATAGAGAGTTTCAAGAATAGCTTCTCTCTGTTTGCTTCGTTTCATAGAATCACTCCATAAACAATAATGATAATCATTACTGTTTTATATTCATATAATAACACATACATTTTTATTTGTCAAGCATTTTTTTAATTATTTTTTAAACTATCTGTTACTTATATCAGTGTATTCTCTTCTCTCACATACACTCTTATAAGCGGGACGAATAATCTTTCCGGCATTAATCAACTCTTCAAGTCTGTGGGCGCTCCAGCCGGAAATTCTCGCAATGGCAAAGATTGGTGTAAAGAGTTCAGTCGGTAAATCAAGCATCTTATAGACAAAGCCGCTGTAAAAGTCAACATTGGCGCTGACACCCTTATATATCTTTCGTTTTTCAGCAATAACTTCCGGCGCAAGAGTTTCAATTAAGGAATACAGACCGTATTCTTTTTCTCTGCCCTTTGCAACTGAAAGATTTTTTACAAAAGTGCTGAAAATTTTAGCTCTCGGATCTGACTTTGAGTACACAGCATGACCCATTCCGTATATCAAGCCTGCCTTATCAAATACTTCACCGTCAAGCATTTTTGAAAGATAATCCTTGATTTCGCCTTTATCCGTCCAGTCGCTTACATTCTCTTTGATATCTTCAAACATATCGACTACCTTTATATTGGCGCCGCCGTGCTTCGGACCCTTGAGCGAACCGAGCGATGCTGCAATAACCGAATACGTATCGGTGCCCGAGCTTGTCACAACATGAGTTGTAAAGGTTGAGTTATTACCGCCGCCGTGTTCGGCGTGCAGCATCAAAGAGATATCAAGGATTTTCGCCTCAATATCTGTAAACTTGCCGTCCGGGCGCAGGCAATGCAAAATGTTCTCAGCCGTAGAATAGCTTGGCTCAGGCCTGTGAATAAATAAACTGTTACCCGCATAGTAATGATTATACGCCTGATAACCATATACTGAAAAAAGCGGAAACAAAGCGATAAGCTGCAAGCATTGTCTCAACACATTAGGTATTGACGTATCATTTGCCTTTGGATCATAGGCATAAAGCGTCAATACGCTTCGTGCAAGCGTATTCATCATGTCGCTGCTCGGCGCCTTTAATATAATATCCCGGACAAAAGACGTCGGAAGCTCTCTATACTGTGACAGCAGACCGATAAACTTATTGAGTTCATCCTGTGTCGGTAATTCTCCGAACAGTAAAAGGTAAGTTGTTTCTTCAAATCCGAATCTGCGGCCGTTCAGGCCTTTTACCAGCTCTTCAATATTATATCCGCGATAATACAGCTCACCGTCACACGGAACTGTTTTGCCATCCACAATTTTTGACGAATGTATTTCGGAAATCTCGGTTAAGCCGGTTAATACTCCTTTACCGTTTATATCACGCAGACCGCGCTTTACCTCATACTTATTATACAAATCGGGATCAATCGCACTGTTCTTAACACACTTATCAGCAAGTTCAAATACTTCGTTTGAAATTGTTGCAATTCTTTTCATTAAATAACCTCCATTATTAGTATTTTAGACTTATGTTCAACTATTTCGAATTATACTGCGCACGTTCATTTCCGTGCAGCGCCGCAGTTTAATATTTTTATTATAGCTTTACAAAAATACTTAGTCAATTATTTTAATGAAAAATTAACAAAAAATTAATAGAGTTTATAATAATATTATACAAAAATCTACATAATGTACAAATACAAAACAAAATCATTTATATAATTACTTAAATCATATTTTAATTATTAAATATAAAAAATACCGCACCAATCAATGGCACGGCAGTTAACACAATAAAAAGCTAACCTACTTCACGCAAATGCTTATATTTTTCTCGTGTGGCAAGACCGCCCCTTAAGTGACGTTCACGTTTATTTTCAAGCAATATAGCGCCTACCTCGTTAGCTAAATTTATATTAATCTTTTGCAGCCTTTGAGTGACATCCTTATGTACCGTAGACTTTGAAATACCGAATTTTTTTGCCGCCTCTCTTACTGTGCATTTATTTTCTATTATATATTTTGCAAGCTCTATGGTTCTCTCTTCAATGTAATATCTCACATTTCCCGCCTCCTGATATATCTTTGTATATCATATGATAGCGATTAACAAAATATTACAATATACTTTCGAAGTACTTAACACAAATAAATCCCCCGTGAAATAACACGGAGGATAGAGCTGATTTTACTTTAAATCCTGTACTGACAGACTGAGCGGAGTAATATTTTCGGTATCGTTCCAAATATATAAATCCACATGATCAACATCCGAAGGTTTTGTATAATCCAGATCTTTCACGTCAGAATTTTCAATTACAAATGTTTTAATATTCTTCAACATTTCATCGGAGGTAAACTCTGCAACAATCAGCTTTCCTGCTGTAGTAACATCGTTTTGTATAAGCTGAACGTTTAACTTACCGTCTGTGCCGAATTCTGCTTTTTCAAATTCATACGGAAGTTTATCTTCGACATATCGCTCAAATTTTGCACCCATAAATCTTGTCTTAGATCCGCCGCCAATATAGAAATAATATACCTTACCGGTTTCCACGGGAATAGAACAAATCACCTTTTTCGCATCCTCGTCAATAGGTACACTGAACAGATTTTCAGTTGTCGGATCAACAGTACCGGCCTCTACTGCATAAAATACGGTAGGCGGTTCCTTTGCTAAAACTCCGTAGGCATATATTGTAATGATACCGTCCTCTTTCGCGGTATACTTCATAGCACAGCCTGTAGCAACACCATTTTCTGCATCCCAGCCTCCCTTAGTGCTCTTACAGGTTATTGCATAATTATTTGTGAAGCCATCTGAATACGTTTTTGTGTCGGTCATAGCTCTCTCAAGCTGTACGACGCCTGAAAGTCCCGGCATAAATTCTGTACCTGCCGCCTTATTCTCATCACCGGACTTTGCATTCCAGCTGTCAACGAGTTCAACCTTCGGCGTTGGAGTTACGATTGCAGCAGGCGTCGGTGTGGGTTCTGTTGTTGGATCGTAATCCGGAACGTCAGGATCATAATTCACATTTCTGACATAGCTGCCGTCTGCTAAAGCATTTGCATATTCCTCAATATAGAGATAACCGCTCGGCGCAACAGACAAACCGTCATTCTTATTAAACTTATCCAGACCGTGTGCATCCTCCCATTCATTAGGAATTCCGTCATTGTCACTGTCCTTTGCCTTAGTGCCCGTAAGTTCGGGATAACCGCCAACATCGGACGGAGTGTTGATAAGTCCTTTGGTAACTGTTTTTGCTCCGGTGTCGGGGTCTTTATAGGTAACCGTTGTTGCGGTGCCTGTTCTGACTTCGTTTATAATACGCGTATCAACACTGTCACGAACAATGCTTGTACCTGCGCCCGCAAGAACCGATTCATACGCTTCCTGCGCTGTCTGTGTTGTAACAGGATATTCATCCTGATACTTCAAGTGAGCTGACTTTGCCTCATCGGTTATATTATCCTTTGTCCAGATATAATAACTCTTTCCGGACTGTATTCCGTCAACGCCCTTTGAGTTGTCATTAGTAACACTTGTGTTACCGCTGACATAGTTACCGTCAAGATAAAGGTCGGGACCCCACTTGTTATCTATATTATTTCCGGTATAAGTAAGCTGAAATAGTCTTCCGGCAACTGAGCTCTTTGTTGCCGGACCCGGCTTATAGTAACAGTTTATAATATTAACCGGAGCTGCACCCTGACCGCCATATGCCGAGTTTCCTCCCCAGTTATAAACAACATTATTTCTAAGATCGGTAAGCTCTGTCTGGTTTGATATATCATAATCTATATCCAAGCCGTCAAGCGGGCCTGCGTCTATTCGCGGATTACGGCTGTCATGATGAGCTAAAAGATTATGATGGAAACTTGCGTTTGTTCCGCCCCATATACCACCGTAACCATGAGCTCCCTTATCATGAACAGAAATTCTCAGACTTTCAGAAATTATACACCACTGCATAGTAATGTCTGTCACCTCATAGAACGAAGCGCACTCGTCAACACACCAGCTGATTGAGCAGTGGTCTACAATTATATTATGACGGCTTCTGCAGCCTAATGTATCCTCCTCCATAGTAAGCAAATCGCCCATTCTGAATCTCATATAACGCAGTATGACATTGTTTCCGGTTATACTTGTATTGGCATTTTTAACGCAAACACCGTCGCCAGGTGCAGTTTGTCCAAGTATTGTCAGATTGCTGCCCTTAATTGACAATGTATCAGTGAGTTCAATATTACCTGCAACATCAAACACGATCACCCTGTTTGATTCCGAAACCGCATCTCTGAATGTACCCTTGCTTCCGTCATCAGTAAGTTTTGTAACATGGTAAACCTCCGGCTCAGCAGTGCCATCATTTCTTGCACCGGTTGTCCACATACCGCCGCCCTCAGCACCCGGAAATGCCGCAAGACTCGAATTGGCTGTTGAAATATTACCCTCTGCAAAACCTACAGCCGGAAAAACAACCGAGATAAGCAGCATAATCGTCAGAACAACACAAATGTTCTTTTTCTGTTTTTGATTCATTTTAACATCCCCCTTATGTAATACATATTTTACTAAATATAATTATACAACACAACATCTTTAACAAAATATAATAAATTGATATATTATACTAATTATTTGTCAATTTATTTTTAATCACGCACAACAAGTATGACCGCAGCAGCTGAAAATCTGAGCTGTACAAATACCGCGCCGTTTTGTTCAACATCGGTATTGTCGCCAACCGTGAGCTTCTTTGTTTTTTTGTCATAGACATATACATTTTGTGAGCTGAGCGGTACAGAACGAACCCAACCGTTATCACTGCCGCAGACAAATATTTTGTCCGAGAACTTTCTTTCAACCGTTCCGAAGCATGAATACATTTCACTATAGAACAGTTCTTCGCTTAGCGCTCCGTAATCGCCGAGGTTCTTCTCGTAAAACGCATTGCTATTCATCTGTTCAGCGGTCAGAAGAGTTCTGAACGCGGAGCACTTATCGTCCTTAACAGAAAACTGTATAACCTCGCCTGCCGAAAAGGGATTATTTCCGTTTGATGTGTTCCTGTTCACATATCCCGGAACCCAGTTGTCTGTTCTGTCTGTTGCTCCGTCTGCCGGAAACTTTAATTCACTGAGTACACCGCCGGTATAAAGCATTATACTCAGGAATTTATCACCGTTTTCATCTATGCTTGTACCTGAATTTAATATCACGCCTATTGGACTGTAGTTATATATAAGACCGTCATCTGTAGCAAGACGTATGACCGCAGCGCCTGCTCTGTAGCTCTCGTCCAAATCATAAAGTTCAACATCATATGCCGTATCACTCAGCAAACGAGTAAGATTTGTAACCTCATACTTTGCTATCTCGTCTTTATCGTTTGGCACGACAAAAACCTTTGTTTCACCGGTAAGCTGATACTTTGAAGCAAAGATATTCAAGCCGTCACCGTAATATTTAGAGTTGGTTCCTCTGTAATTTCTGGCAAATATATCCTCATTTATTTCACCGTATAAATCGGTCGCTGTGTCGAGCGAAGCAACAGTGCCATCGCTTCTTTGAGTAAATCTGACAAGCTGCGGTGTCAGATTCAAAAACGACTTCAGCGATGCCGAGTTTCCGTTAAGAGATGATTTTCCGTCTGCCTTAATCTCAATCGACTTACCGGTCTCAGTGACTATCCTCAGCAAAACATCTGAATTAAACGTACCGCCGTCAGATACAGCCTGAAGATATCCGTATTCTTCACTGTATCCCGATTCAGAAAAAGAAACTATATTCCCGTTTATGTCAAGATACGCTGTTATGGGCTTATCTCTCGGCTCAATTTCACGGCATGTATTCTTAAAGTATTCTGAAATCCGGTATATATTATCACCTATTGTATATTCGCCCTCAGACGAATTTACGCTTTTGACGCTTCCGTATGCTGTATCAATTGAAACTCTGACATCAGCAATCTGACCGTCTTTGCTTTTGACAACACACAAAACCGAATCCTTATTCACAGTGTAATCATCGTTATAGTCTGAGGCTTCGCCGTCGTTTTTAAGCAGTATTAAATCTGCATTGTCAAGACCTAAATTCACTGCACCTATATACTTATCAGTAAACGTGCCGCCAAGTCGTGCCGTATCCGCCAAAAAATATGTGTCATAATCATATACCATAATATAATCAGCACTGCTTCCGCTCGTACCGTTTGAAATAACTTTCAAAAAACCGGCTTTAAAATCAAGCTCATCTATTAAAGCAACTCTTGTATCATATTTATAGTTATATATTATCTTTGTGTTATTGTTTATTGAAACACGCTGTTCTCTGCTGTTTTCATCTGTATAATAAAGCGAATTATCCTCTAAACGTTCATAGGAATTATAAGATATTTCCGTTACGCGGTTAATATCATCATTCTCAATATAAACAACAGTATGTGTCTTATCTGAATTCTCCCTCACATATGCAGTGACTTTCATACCAAGATAGTCCAAAAGCTGCATATCACCGGATTTTATTCTCTCATTATTGATTATTATCTCGTCAGGCGCTGCACTTTGCTCGCTATACACACTTGAATAACCAACATCTGTGACAATGCCTGTCTTTTCATAGATATTATGATACTGAGTTAACACTGTAGCGCCGTCAGTGCTGTATGTATTCTGAGCGCCGTAAACGGTTTGGTGCATAATTTCCACATCAAGCGCGTTATTCATTAATATTGCGGCGTCGCCTCGTGTAAGGCGGTCAGCCAGGCTGATTTCCTCAAGCTCACTCAATAATCTAAGCCTGTTAGCCGTTGTAACAAATCCTGCCGGATATCCGCCGTCGCTGTCTGCTATAGCATTGTATCCCAATATTGAAACTATAATTTTAACAGCGTCCTGAAGTATAATGTTATCCTCCGGATTAAAGTTCTTATTTTCGTCACCGTTTATAACTCCGAGTCCGTACATGGCATAAATAGCACCGGCACCCCAATAATCACTCTCAATATCATCAAAAACCTTTTCGTATGAGTCGGGAGACAGAAGTGCATTTATTCCGAGCAACTTTGCAGTCATCGTGCAAAATTCAGCTCTTGTAACAGTGTCTGACGGCTTAAACTCGGTATTACTGTAGCCGCTTACAAGTCCGAGATTTTTGAGCTTGCTTGTCGGCTTATAATATTTAGTACCAATGCAGTCAACAAATCCCTGTTCACTTGTGGTATATGGACGAAGCTCAACGCTTTCGATACAAGGAGACCACGGAGTTCCGCCAATATTCTGAAATGTAATTTTTATGTATCTTGCACTCTCAGGTAGTTTTTTCAGACTGTATGACACAGATATCCACTTATACGATTCAACCGATTTTTGCGTTATAATTGGATTAAAATCAATCCAGCTTTCTTTGTCGTCAGAATACTGAAAAGTAAAATTTGAAACCGGCTCTGACGGAGAAAAACAAGTGTTGAACACAAAATATCCGTTAGAATTAACTTCATATATGAGCCATTCAGCATCAGATGTAACTCTGATTATATGCGTATCATCACCGCTGAAAGCATACTTATTTTCCTCGGTCACCACATCAAGCGCAAGCCCTTCGCTGTGCGAAACAGACTTATCAAAAGCAGCGCAGTCGTCAAACAGAAATTCGTTAACCGCACTATTCTCGCTGACAGTATTATTTGCTGGATTATCTTCGGTATCATCCGCAAAAACCGGGTAGCAGCTTGTGATTATAATCAAAACCGATAACAATAGACATAGTATTCTCTTCATATAACTTATTCTCCAAACTAATATTAATCGATAAGTATAACTTTTTTATCCGAAGTATATGTAGGCATGGTCTTTTTCAAATCAATCATGCGCTGATTTTTACTGCCTCTGAACCGTAGAAGCAATGATTTTTGCTCAAGCATAAATCTGCCGTCTATTAGGACGTCTGCAATATTTAACAGCTTCAATATATTATTATCATGCTGAGACATTTCAAAAAGCTGCTCAAATGTATACCCGGAATATACCCAAACATTCTTTCCGCATTTAACAACCTCTTCTGCAAGCTCAGCAAGGGGCTGCGCCTGACAAAACGGTTCGCCGCCCGAAAAAGTAATTCCGGCAAGAAGCGGATTTTTTCTGAACTCATTGAGTATTTTATCTGTTGACACAATACTTCCTCCCTCAAAATCATGGGTCTGAGGGTTATGGCAGCCTTCACAGCGATGAGGGCAGCCCTGAACAAATACAACAAATCTTATTCCATCGCCGTCAACTATTGACTCGCGCACTATCCCGGCAATACGTATATCACTCAACCCCGTCAGCCTCGCTTTCAGCCGATACAGCCGCAGATTTTGAAATAAATCCGATATCAACGATATTTATTAAGCCGTCTCCGTTTATATCCGCATCACGGCAGAGCTTCCAATCGGCGGAATTTTTATCTTTTGAAAACAATTCAAGTGACAGTTCTCTGTCAGCGGCATCAACAATCAAGTCGCTGTTTAAATCACCAAGAATCGCACTTTTTAAAGTTATTACATAGTCTGCGCTTAAATTGTATTCCTCACATTCGGCGTGCAGAATAATTTCAGAATTACCGACAGCACTACTGCTGATTCTGAGAGTACCGTCCTCTGAAACGGTTACTCCAGTGGGAGCTTCACCGTCAATACTGAATACCACATCCCCCTGAAATTTTTCGCCTATTTGGTCAGCAACATATCCTTCATACTTATATTCTGTCTCATCATATCTCGGAATTATAAGCATTCTGCTTCCACTGATTTTTATACTGTCAGCAGTAGGTTCACCGAATGATACCGATACTTTTGAAACAAGAGGGGTCCACCAGTTTACCGTTGTCGGATAATTAATCCTTAAATACTTTATGCAGTCTGTCTTTAAGCTATATACCGCCCTTGTCCACTTTCCCTCGGCAGTAATATAATCAGCCAAGTACTCAGTACAGTTCCAGCTTATGCCGTCAACAGAGGTGTCAAAAGCAAAGTCAACAAGCTCCTCACCTGCATAAAAATATGATACAACTTCTATTTGATTTGCATACGGAATAGAAAATACTATATAAGCATCGCCGTCACCTAACCTCTGATATGTAGTAAAATCATCATAAAACGCATCACGGCTTCCGTCGTCGGGAATTGTGTACTCATAAATATTATTATACTCATACAGCTCAGATAAAGTTTTGCAGTCAAAAACTTTATCCGGTACAAATGTCGGATTAACATCGGCAGACGGTGTAGGCTCAGGGATAAGTGTAGGTTCGGGAGTCTGCGTAGGTTCATCTGACGGAGCGACAGTCGGTCCGCTTGTTGAAATCGCAGTCGGTTCAGCATCAGGCACATCGCTCGGCGTTGGCTCTGTATACTGCTCACTTAGCTCTGTCTCATACTCGAAATATGACGAAAGAATTGAGACATTTTCTGTTGTGTTATTATATTGATTTATTTTTAATATAACATTCCAGAGCATTTGAGCGCTTTCCGCACGTGTCAAACTGCTTCCCGGTCTGAATAAATTATTATCACCGTTTATCAAGGACATTGTATAGAGCCTGTCTATATATCCTACAGCATAATCCGAAATATCATCTTCATCATTAAAGTTAATATTCAATCTGTCAGCCGGTAAATCTAAACCGAGACTTTCTATAGTTCGTCCTAAAATTGTCGCTGCTTCTTCACGGGTAATGCTGCCGTCCGGCTTAAAGCTTCCGTCATCATAACCGTTTATCAATCCTGCATTTTTAACAGCACAAATATACACCGCATACCAATTATTGGCATTGATGTCGGTAAAATACGTTTCCTCAACGGTTACCGGTGTTACAAGGCTGAATGCTGCGCAGATTAGCTTTGAAAACTCTGCACGCGTAATAGTATCGTCAGGATGATAACCTCCGTCGTCGTATCCATTGATTACACCCAAGTCATATAATTCCAAAATTGCCTCCGCAGCCCATTCGGCGTTTGATAAATCATTAAAAATTTCGGGAGTATTGGTAGGAGCAGTTCCGTACGCCGGAACCATTGTGGGCGACAAACCTGAAACACTGTTTGTTCCTCCCACAATACTGATAGATCCTCCTGTGCTTCCGCCGCTGCCTCCTCCGCCTCCGGAACTGCCGCCTGATGATTTCGGCGCTATGGCCACAGTTGTTGATTTGTTAATATTTTGATATTCGGTATACGACATTGAGCCGCTCAATATCACGGCTCTGTCAAGATTTACTTTTGTTGTTCCACTTTTCTTTGCACTGAATTTTAGCGTTGCAATCGCATTCCCGATATTCAGATTATCGGTTGTTGTACTTGAAAAACCTATTTTTAATATTCCATTGGAATAATTATCAACTTTTATTGCAGTATCTTCAGTTGATTCTGCTGACTTATATGTAAGATAACTGTTGTCAAAGCTTATCCAAAGCTCATATGCGTACAAATCATCAGGTAATCCGGACGCAGTAATCTTTACATACACCTCATCGCCGGTCTGAATACTGCTTACAGGATTACTGATTGAAAACTCAGCATTGCCGTCAGTTATATACGGCACCGGCACACTGTCAGCAGAAACCGGGATAACAGTATAAGCTAAAATAATAGTTAATATGATAGCCATACAAATTGGTTTGCTTATTTTAAAGATATTTTTCATAATCCACCTCTAAACAATATAATTCTAATACAAAAAGGCGGAATTTTCATCCGCCTGCACGATTATCTTTCAAAGAATGCTTTATAGCACTTATATCCCATAAATATATCAAGCTTGCCGGCAACCTCATAGGGCGCATGCATTGAAAGAAGCGGCACGCCTATATCTACAACTTCCATGTCAAGATTGGCAACAAATCCGGCGATCGTTCCGCCGCCGCCTGCATCAACCTTGCCAAGCTCCGCTGCCTGCCACATAACTCCGGCGTCATTAAATATTTTTCTGACATTAGCCATGAGCTCTGCGCTGGCGTCACTTGCGCCGCTTTTACCGCCTGAACCGCTGTACTTGACTACGCCGATACCGCCGTTTAGAACAGCGACATTGCGCTTATCGCTTACCTCGGGGAAATTCGGATCAAATGCTGCGCAAACATCGGCAGAAAAACAAATTGAATTTGAAATCGTTTCTCTCAGCATTAAATCATTATACGTATCAACAGTTTTTGAAATCATCTTTGCAAGAATGTTCTCAAAATGCCTTGACCTCATACCTGTATTTCCGACACTGCCTATCTCCTCTTTATCAACAAGAAGGCAGATTGCCGTTTTCTTAGGATTTTTAATATCAATAACAGCTCTGAGAGCGTCATAGGCGCAAACTCTGTCGTCATGACCGTACGCCGCAACCATACTTCTGTCAAAGCCTAAATCCTTTGCCTTAAACGCCGGAACAGCTTCTATTTCAGCACTGACAAAATCCTCCTCGCATATATCATATTTTTCATTAAGCAGCTTTAAAACATTATACTTTACTTTTTCGCTTGAATCACCGCAATCAGCAGCCTCCTCGTTGCCGATAATAATATTCAGACTCTCGGCATCAATCGCTTCTGAAAGCTTCTTTTCCATTTGCTTTCTGGCAAAGTGCGGCAATAAATCCGAAATAACAAAGGTAGGATCGTTATCGTCTTCACCGATTGAAATCTTAATCTGGGTTCCGTCCTGAAGTGTTGCAACGCCGTGCAGTGCAAGCGGAATTGTAGTCCACTGATACTTCTTTATACCGCCGTAGTAATGCGTCTTAAAATACGCGAAATGATTATCTTCGTAAACAGGATTTGGCTTTAAATCAAGTCTCGGCGAATCAATATGAGAACCAACGATTGAAACACCGCTGCTGAATTCCTCACTGCCGATTACAGCAGCTATAACGCCTTTGCCTCTGTTAATGGTATATACCTTATCGCCTCTCTTAAGTGTATCCTTTGAACTAAGCTCAACAAATCCGTTGTCTTCAAGAAGCTTACTTGCTTCCAATGTGAATTCACGCTCAGTCTTTGCTCTGTCAATAAACTTTCTGTACTCATCACAAAAAGCATACATATTCTTCTTATCTGTCTCACTGATTTCTGAAAATCTGTTATGATTATCAAAAGTTAAATTACTCATAGCACATACCTCCTGTTTTTATATCACTATTTATATATCTCTTTATATTTCTCGTACGAAGCCGCAACACCTGTTACGTAATTCTCTGTTTCACCAAACGGTATATCCTTTAATCCACCGTTTCCGTCAGAATATCTGTCATCATTAAGCCAGCTGTCAACATTGCCTATGCCGCCGTTATATGCTGCAATAGCAAGCTCGATATCGTCATCGTACTTATCCAATAACCAGGATAAGTAGTATGTACCCAAATGTATATTGATATCCGGCACATACAAATCATCAGGTAAGTCTATATCCATATCGAGTTTTCTTGCACAATCAGACGCTGTTTCTGTCTGGAGCTGCATCAGTCCGTATGCGCCTGCATTTGAAACAGCATACTGGTCAAACTTACTTTCGGTTTTAATAACAGCATAAACAAGGTACTTATCAAGGTCGTATTTTTTTGCATATTTTTCAACTAGATTTTCATACTTTATCGGATACTGCTGTTTAAGTAAATTATCATTAATACCGTTAAGGGAGTGGCTCAATCTAATTGCGCAGCTTCGGAACAGCAAAATGATTAAAATAATCAAAATCACAACCGCAAAAAAGGTAAATACGCCGCAGCCTTTATTTTTTCTTCTGCTTCTGTTAGTTCTGCGTCTTCTTTCTGATTTTCTCATTTATGCCATACCACCCCGAATCCTCAGATAAAAATTATGGTTAAATCTTTATAATATCATTATAAACGATTTTTACCCTGTCATGCAATGCCGTTAAATCAGAACTGTTATTAATAATATAATCCGCAAGCTCTGTCAAGCGTTCATCGCTTAATTGGTTTTTCATTCGTTCCTCAACCTGTGCTGCGGTGCAATTATCTCTGTTAACTGTGCGCTTAATTCTCACGGCTTTGTCAGCGACAACAGCAATGCTTCTGTCGCACGAAAAAGGAAAATCAGAATTAAACAATAACGGCACGTCAAGTATGATTATTTCATGTTCATGCTTTTTTATGCAGTAATTTATTTTATTCTCTATTTCAGCAAAAATGTATTTGTGTGTTATGCTGTTCAGCTGCTCAAGGGCAGACTTATCATTAAACACTATTTTTGCCAATGACTTTCGGTTAATGCTTTTGTCCGGATTTAAAACTTCATAGCCAAAAGCATCTGCTGCCTCCTTATATGCCGACATACCGGGATCCATTATATCATGCGCAATTTTGTCCGCATCGATAACATAAGCGCCCATATCTTCAAAAAGATTTGCAGCCGTACTTTTTCCGGAGCCAATACCACCTGTAAGTCCAATTATCTTAATCCTTCTGCAATGTGGTATACACACTTTAATCAATCCAATCCTTATACTAATTGAAACGAATTTATTATTTTTAAATTATACCACAGAAATTATATTCTTTTCAAGACTTTTATGCGCTGTTAATAATTAATAACATAATTATAATAAATATGTCACACAGAAATCTACTTGGTATCATACCAGCTATGCCCCGAATTTAGGTCAACCGGCAGCGGAACGCTGAGCGTGACAGCATTCTGCATTTCTTCGCGAATAATTTTCTCAACCGCTTCCTTCTCGTCTTTTTTAGCTTCAACAATAAGTTCGTCGTGTACCTGAAGAATAAGTTTTGATTTAAGACCCTCTTTTTTGAGCCTTTTATAAACATTAACCATTGCAATCTTTATTATATCTGCCGCGGTTCCCTGAATAGGTGCATTTCGCGCAACCCTTTCACCAAACGCCTGTGTAACTTTATTTGAGGCTTTAAGCTCGGGCAAATAGCGGCGTCTGTTGTACAAAGTTGAAACATATCCGTCTCTGCGGGCTTGTTCAACTATATCCTTCATGTATTTATCAACCTTTGGATAATGCTTTAAATAGCCCTTGATATAATCATCTGCTTCTTTGCGCGTAATTTTTAGATCCTGAGCTAAGGAGTATGCTCCTATACCATACACAATACCGAAATTAACAGCCTTTGCGCGGGTACGCATAACAGGACTGACTTCGTCAAAAGGAACTCCGAAAACCTGCGATGCGGTACGGCGATGAATATCCTGGTTTTCTCTGAACGCCTCGCACATATTGTCATCGCCCGAAATCGCCGCAAGAACTCTGAGTTCAATCTGAGAATAGTCCGCGTCTACAAGGATTTCATCATCGCTTCCCGCAACAAACATTCTGCGCAGTTCACGACCGAGCTCGGTTCTGACCGGAATATTCTGAAGATTAGGCTCTGTGCTGCTGATTCGGCCGGTGGCGGTTACTGTTTGATTAAAGTTGGAATGTATACGGCCGGTTTCAGGGTTAATTACCGCTAAAAGTCCGTCAACATACGTTGAGTTAAGCTTTGTCAAAACCCTGTATTCCATTATGTGTTCAATAATAGGGTGAAAGCCGATTAGCTTATTCAATACATCAACACTTGTGGAATATCCCCTTTTGGTCTTTTTTCCATGCGGCAATTCGAGATTTTCAAATAATATCTTACCAAGCTGCTGCGGAGAATTTATATTAAACTCATCGCCTGCCTCCTCATATATTAGTTCTGTTATTTCCGCAATTCTGCTCTTCAGACTTTCACCGAACTTTTCAAGTTCATTTTTATCTACATACACACCCTGAATCTGCATATCGGCAAGAACTTTAATAAGCGGCATTTCAATGTTATAAAACAGCTCCTCCTGATTATTTTGTTTTATATCATTCTCAAAAAAACCTTTAAGTTTTATAATTGCCAGCAATTCGTTTGCATATTCTTTTGGCTCATCATATTCATCATCGTCCATAGAGATTTGTTTGTCGACGTCATCATCTCTGGACATGAAATTAATTCCCAGATAATCAAAGCAAAGAGCGTCAATGTCATATTTTGTGCGTGACGGATTGTTTATATATGCCGCAATCATAACATCAAAACCAAGCCCAAAATATTGGACGCCTATTTTATTTAAGCTTAAAATATCATTCTTAATATCAAATCCGTATTTTAAGATATTCTCATTTTCAAAGATTTTCTTTAAAAAGCTGTTATTACATTCGCATGTCATGAGCTCGGTTTCATTTACTGAAAAGAAAATATTCTTAAGTTCTCTGTCAAGACAGTAATACATACGTCCTGCGTTTTCGATTATTTTAAGAGCCTCGTCAGAAGAAACCGATTTGCATGACACATCAATTGTTTCAACAATATTTTTCTCCTCAATAACATTGTTTAAATCAAGTTTCTTCAAAAACGACTTAAAGTTCAGTCTGACAAATATTTCACCAAGCTTACTTGTATTCGGGTTTTTGTACTCATATTCCTCAAAGCTGAACTCTATCGGAACATCTCTCACGATAGTCGCGAGCTTCTTGCTCATAAACGCCGAATCCTTATCGGCCTTCAGTTTATTTCTGACAGAATTTGTAACATCTATTTCATCAATTTTGTCGTAGATGTTTTCAATGCTGTTATAATTTTTAATCAGCGAAAAGGCAGTCTTTTCTCCAACACCTTTGACACCCGGAATATTGTCGCTCGGATCTCCCATCAGGCCTTTGACATCTATATATTCAATCGGAGTAACACCGTACTTTTCAAAAACAGCGTCTGAATTGTACGGAGTTGTTGTGGTCTTTCCCATGCGGGTTACAACCAGCTTAATTGTAGTATTATCCGATGCAAGCTGTAAATCATCCTTATCACCGGTAAGAACACTGCACTCAACATTATTATCATCGCAAATCTTTGATACGGTACCGATGATATCGTCCGCCTCATAGCCTTCGAGTTCAATACACTTACAGTCCATAGCCTCAAGAACCTCTTTCATAAGCGGTATCTGGACTATAAAGTCATCAGGCGCAGGCTTTCTTTGAGCCTTATAATCAGCATACATATTATGCCTGAAAGTTGGAGCCTTTAAGTCAAACGCGACTCCCAAATAGTCCGGCGTATCCTCTTCAAGGTATTTAAGTAAAATATTCAAAAAACCATAAACAGCGTTAGTAGGCGTTCCGTCAGGAGCGCTTAGCGGACGTATACCGTAATATGCACGGTTTAATATACTGTTTCCGTCTATTATTAATAATTTTTTCTTTTCCACTTTAACAAGCCTCCGATTTAGTATTATAACAAATCAAAAGGCGGAGCAATGCTCCGCCTAAAAAAACAAAACAACGGATTACACACTATTTTGTTTCGGGTCCATGCAAGATTACTTTTACATCTTCATTTTTCCCAAGTACCATCAAAGTATAATCCAAATCATTCTCTTTTAAGAACTTTGTAAATTCGACAAATTCACTGTCGGTGAAATATAATATAACATCACCGTTGCTTTCAATTTTTGAGCACTCCGCCATTGATGAATTCATAAGTTCATCATAGACTTCATTACTGCTTACAGAGCAGCTTACAACAGAAGCGTCCTGCATTTCCGATGCTTTCTCGGTAAACAAAGCGGTTTCACCCTTCTCATTTCTGTCAAGATTAACATTATGAGTGGCAACTGGTGTTGCGGCAGGATTTTCAGTAGCTTTTGCGGCAGCCGGCGCCTTGGTAGGAACAGCTGTCGGAACCGGCTTCTGTGTGGGTTTTGGTGCTTCAGCAGCTGAGTTTGCTGCTTCGCCGCCGCCGGATGATGTCATTGCAGGAGCAACATTAGCATTTCCGCCGCCACCGCCTCCTTGCGTATCAGACGGATTATCAGATGTCCGTCCTGCATTAGAGCTGTCAGAGCTTGCATCATAACTGCCTATATCAAATATATCAGGCGCAGGATTATCAGGTATCACAACGCCTGAAGAGCTGTTATTACTCATAACAGATCCTATATCCGGTAAAATGATGTTTGGCGTCACATACGGCTTAGATGTAGGCGCAGGCGATGAAGTCTTATTCGTCGAAGAAGTTGATGAAGTAGTTTTTGAAGAGCTGCTCGTACTTGAAGTTGAGCTCCTATTTGCCGAAGAAGATCTTGAACTTGTACTTGAAGTTCCACTTGATGAACTACTTGACGTTTTGCTTGACGAGCTGCTTGAGCTTGAACCGCTATTTGATGAACCGATTCCGGGCAAACCACTGCTTGAACTTGAAGAAGTAGACGGCTTCGGCGTAACCTTCGGCGATACAGCGCTATTACTTGAGCTTGAACCGGAATTTTTGGGTGAAGCGGAACTCTTAGGTGCAGAAGATGTTTTCGAATTGCCTTTTACATAATCATCAAGTCCGCTTGCACTTGGCTTTGCCGTTGCCTTTGCCCCGGCAATAGCAGCATCATCAGAGAAGTTATAGATCTCATCGGAAGACTTCATCACCTGATATAATCCGCTTGAAGCAACTCCAACGACCAGAACAGCACTAAGTGCCGCCGGGGCAAGCACTTTCCAGTTTGCATGTCTGATAAAATAATCTGTCTTATCTTTTGCATAATTAAGTACATTCTTTGCCTTATCTAAAACAGAACTGTCCGCTCTTAAAGACTGATATTCAGCTTTGACCTCCGGAGCGACCGACAGGAGCTTCTCGTGCATACCGTCCATTAAATTAAACGGCGGCACAGGAAGCTGCGAACTGCTCATAACGCCAATCATATCGCGTATATCATCAAGTTCAACTCTGCACATTTCACAATTACGCAAGTGAACATTGATCGCTTTGCTCTCAACCTCATCAGTTAATTCAGAGACATAATCATAAAGCAAATCTCTGCACTCATCACATGTTAAAGTATCAGGAATATCATCAGTCAATTCGTCTGATAAAGTCATACTGCTCAAATGATTATTCAAGTCAGATTTATCAGCTCTGAACTCATTCCTGAAAACCATATCATCAAATAATGGGGCAGCGCCGGTATCATCTGAAGCATTAACGCTGTTTAATACTTCATCGGGATTATCAAAATCAACATCGCTTATCGACTGAATAAAGTCATCAGAAGCTAAGTCAGTAACGCCTATATCTTCGGGATTTGCTGATTCATTATAATTTATCTGATTGATATCGTCAGCAATACTATCCAAGACTTCACTGTATTTACGTTTGATTTCGTCATTTTTCTCAAAATCCGACATAGTACCCCTCCTTCCTAAATACAAATTTCACACTAAACACAAAAGAAGATCTTAAAATCAACATATTGTGTAATTAAAATACTACTGTCTACATTGGGTTAGACGTAATACTTTTCAAAAAGTTCCCTATCTTCAAATAAAATTTCACGCAAATTTTTTCGGCCTCTGCTTATTCGGGATTTCACGGTTCCAACAGAGCATCCGACAATCTCAGAAATTTCATCATATGACAGACCTTGGATATCGCGCAGAATAATTACCAAACGATAGTCATCGCTTAATCTGGATATTGCCATATTGATTACGTCTCTAATTTCGCCGTTTTCAACAGCAATATCAGGCTGAGACGAATCATCGGCAATTTCATTGTACTTTGTCTCTCCGTCTGAGTTCTCATATCCGTCGTCAATAGAGTATGTATTTCTGTCGTTCTTGGTCTTTTTTACCAAATCAATACAAGTGTTTGTAGCAACTCTATATATCCAGGTTGACAGCTTTGACTTAAACTGAAAAGTATTTATGTTTCTGAACATCTTTAGAAATATCTCCTGAGACATATCAGCTGCGTCCTCAGCATTGTCCGTGTATCTATACGCAATGCTGTATACAACATTCTGATACTCAGAAATGATTTTTTCAAAGGCGTCAGCATCACCTTTTTGCGCTTTTTTGATTAGCTTATTTTCGTCTGTCAAACCCTCACCTCCTGTGGTATTAAGTCAAACAGGTCAAATTAATAATTTTGACATATACCATGTTTTAGAATAACACATATTAAACAATTTGTCAAATATTATTGCCAAATAACTTTTAAGTTTTATTTGATTTTGTTATTTTATGCAAGATTATAAATCATATATAAATTAATTATTTTCAATCCTTTTTAATAAGCTCGGAAACAAACATTTCAACAGCGTCCCATTGAGCAATTTTTCCGGTTTTCATGTCAACAGAATATTTAAGTCCCCTGTCGAGCATTCGTTTCAGATATTTTTCTCCAAACCTTTTGCTGTTTTCTATCGCATTATTTACAGCAAAAATAGGCGGTTTTCTGTCATAGTATTCAAGCATCTCACGTGCGTCCAGGCCGTCTTGCTTAAGCAGTTTACACATCAAAAGCTCATACAGCTGGTCAATTATTATACTCATAACCATAACCGCAGACTGATTCTCAGTCTTTAACTGCTTCAGCTGACGCTTTGCCCTCTCTCCTCTGCTGTTTACTATATCCTTGCTGAAAATATCGTATACCTTAACCTCGACCGAGACATCAACAACAGCATTTATATCAGCACGGGTAACCTTATGACGCGCCTCACCAAGATATAATATCAGCTTTTCACAGCTGTTGCTTATTTTATCCATAGAAACACCGGTGAGTCTGATCAAATAGCTTAAGTCGGCTGCAATGATATATTTTCCGGCTTTCTCAAGCTTTTTTTCCGCCCAAATCTCCAGTTTATTAACGGGCAGATACTCAAAATTAACCACTCCACCGCCTGCGTCTTCGATAAATTTCAGTACCTTTTCACGCTTTTTATCAAATTCATCCTCGACGAAAACAAGACAAATATAATCGGGAATATCCTTAATAAACTCTTTAAGCTCCTTAAAGCTCTTAGACGCAGCATTATCAAACAAGCCGCAGTTTTTTACAAGAATCATCTTGCGCTCCGATGCCTGCGGATATTGTTCAGCTGAATCAATGATTTCATCTAAAGTTACATTCTTTCCGTCAAACTTAACAAAATTAAATGCTTCCAAATCTTCTGGAACAAGACGTTTTTTCAATGCCTTAACACGGTTATCAATCAAAAACTTCTCGTCTCCGTAGAAGAAAAAGACTTTAGGTATATTATATGATTTTATTCTACTGTTTAGTTCTTCATACTTCATGTATTACACCGCCATAATATAGTATGTATGTTTAGTCAACTAAAATACAAATAAAGAAAAAGAGTGGCCATGCGACCACTCTCACTTAATATCAAACTTAGTAAATAATTCTTCTTGCTCCGGCAAAACGTTTAGCGTAGTAATCAGAATCAATGCTTGTATATTTTACAACATCACCTGTGTGAGGTGCATGTATCATCATACCATCGCCGACATAAATGCCAATGTGAGAAGCGTAACCGCCAAGACCTGCACTGCTGAATCCAATGATATCACCGGGCATAAGTTCATCTCTTGATACCGGAATACCGTTTTTCATCTGGTCATCAGCTACACGATTTAAGCTGTAACCCAACTGAGCATAAACATATTGTACAAGACCGCTGCAGTCAAAACCGCTCGGTGAAGTTCCGCCCCAAAGATAGGGAACACCCAAGAACTGTGCCGCAAAATCACAAACAGCCTGACCGCCTTCGCTTGCCTGAGGCATCTCACCGTCATAAACAGTAATGTAATCAGCCGAAACATAACCTATAAGACCGTCATTGTTATACGCTACGCAAACCCAACCGGGTTCAATCCAATTAACTCTAACTCTTGAGCCGTATGACAGTGTTGCCAATACGCCAGCATCCATTGATGCACCTTGTCTAACATTAAGTGTTGAAACTTGTACAACACCATAGTATTGAGCCGGTTCGTCTATTTCATCATAATCGGCATATGTAGGTACTATTATAAAAGTAGAAATTGTCATCAATACTAAGAGTGTTGCAACAATTCTTCTAAAACTCGTTTTAAAACTCAAAACAAAAAACCTCCAAAAATTTTTAAATACGCACAAGCGTATTCTCGATTTACCTAAATTCAACTCCTTTCAAAATATATTTGAACGTAAGCCCTTCACAAAGACTTAAAAAATTAAACTCGTCTCCGTTCTTGACTATGCCAGAATTATACAACGATTCTAAAAAAAAGTCAATAGAAATAAATGCAATTCTTGAAGAAACTCAACCCAAAAAATTTGATTTATGTCGCGCAAAGTCCGTAAAATCAGGCGTTTGCTTAAATTGTTAACAATTTGTTAACAATGAATTTTAGGTTTGAAATTTAGATAATTTCAAAAATTTTAACTATAATTAGTTTTACAACACACTTAAATATCAATTACATAATAATTATATTTATATTACATTTATGTTACAAAAACAATTTCCTATTGGCATCAAAGTTTAATTATGATATAATATGAAAATATGATATTCATAGTTTAAAACATATTATATTACTGTTTGTTTTATAATACAGATGAAATTACTGAGAGGTTATAAATATGATAAAGAGTATGACGGGCTTCGGGCGTGCCGAAAAAGTTATTGATGAGCAATATGAAATTAAAATTCAAATTAAATCCGTTAATCACAGATATGCCGATTTCTTGATAAAGGTACCCAGAGTATACGGATTTATTGAAGAGGCTGTCCGCGCTAAGCTTGCTCAGAATATTTCACGCGGAAAAGTTGAAGTGTACATAACCGTAAACAAACTTACCGGTGACGATAAGCAAATTAAACTCAATGAGGATTTGGCAAAGTCGTATATCGAAAATCTCCGTAAGCTTGCAGATTTCGGCGTAAGCGATGATGTTTCCGCTTCTACCGTTGCCGGCTTTCCTGATATATTTGATGTTCAGTACAGTGAAATTGATGAAGATGCTATGCTAAATATGATTAATACTGTATTATTGGAGGCGCTTGACAACTTTTTACAAATGCGTATCAGTGAGGGTGAGAGACTTAAAGCAAGCATACTTGAGCATCTTGACAGACTTAGTGTTCAGGTTCATGAGGTTGAACAGCGTTCACCGAAATCTGTTGAGGAATACGAAGAACGATTATACAAGCGTCTGACCGATACATTGTCTTCACTCGACTTAACCGCGGATGAAAACCGAATTCTGACTGAAGTCGCTGTATTTGCGGACAAAGTTGCTGTTGATGAAGAAACAGTTCGTCTCAACAGTCATATCAACGAATTTAAGGCAGCTCTTGATTCTTCTGAACCGATTGGCAAGAAACTTGACTTTATTGTTCAGGAAATGAACAGAGAAACCAACACAATCGGCTCTAAGGCAAACGACTTTGAATTATCAAAAATAGTTGTTGATATGAAATCAATTATTGAAAAAATAAGAGAACAGATTCAGAATATTGAATGATTTAATAAAATCCTGTAAAAAATATGACACAATAAAGGCGGCATAATTATGAAATTGATAAACGTTGGTTTTGGAAACATTGTATCCGGCTCCCGTGTTATTGCGATTGTCAGTCCGGATTCGGCACCTATTAAAAGAATAATACAAGAGGCTAAGGATCGCGGTATGGTTATTGACGCTACCTGCGGAAGGCGGACGCGTTCCGTCATCGTAACAGACAGCGATCATATCATTCTTTCTGCTATTCAAACTGAAACAATCGCAGGCCGTGCAGAATCCAAAACCGATGAAGATATTCCCGACAACAGAGAAAGCGAGGATAAGAATGAATAACAAGAGTTTACTTATCGTTTTATCCGGTCCTTCCGGAGTCGGTAAAGGAACAGTATGTAAAAAACTATTAAGTGAAAATCCGAATATTAAGCTTTCTGTATCAGCAACTACTCGAAAGCCAAGATCTGAGGATATCGACGGAGTTACATACTACTTCAAAACCGAAGATGAATTCAAGAAAATGATTGATAATGATGAGTTCATGGAATGGGCAGTGTATAACAGCAAGTATTACGGTACGCCTAAAAAACCGGTTTATGATTGTCTTGAACACGGAAATGATGTAATTCTTGAGATTGATGTACAGGGTGCTCTTAACTTAAAGAATAAATATCCTGACGCTGTATATATCTTTATTGCACCTGAAAACACCGAGGTATTATACGACAGATTAAGAAACCGCGGTACCGAAAGCGAAGAAGAAATTGAGCGCCGCGTCAAAGCCGCGCAATGGGAACTGGGTCAGAAAGATAAATATGACCACATTGTTATAAATAAAGTTGTAGAAGATGCAGCTGATGACATAATCAATATTATCAATACAAGGAGAAATGCTTTATGATGATTGAACCACCGATTACAAAGTTAGTTGAAAAGACAGGAAGCAGATATTTGCTGACAATCGAAACCGCAAAACGTGCAAGACAGCTCACAGAAGGAAAACAGCCTCTTGCTCAGGTTAAATCAAACAAAGAGGTTTCTATTGCAGCCGAGGAAATTTACGAGGATAAGCTTAACTATATTCCCACACCGGACTTAGGTAAGTTTTAACACATAAAATCTTTCCGAATATTTTGCGGCTTCCTCCGCTGTTGGGGAAGCCGTTTTTAAATGAGGTGAAAACTATGTTACTTAAAAATAAAACAATAGTTCTCGGAGTTACCGGAGGAATTGCAGCTTACAAGGCGCTTGAACTTACGTCTGCACTCATCAAATCCGGCGCAGACGTGAGAGTAATAATGACTAAATCCGCAACGGAATTTGTAACGCCCCTGAGCTTTCAATCATTATCAAAAAATCCGGTAGCAGTTGATACTTTTGACGAACCGAAGACGTGGGAAATCCGACATATTTCTCTTGCAAAAGCCGCGGATGTTTTTGCGATAGTGCCATGTACTGCAAACGTAATCGGAAAAATCGCTTCAGGTATTGCCGATGATATGCTGACCACAACCGTTATGGCAACAAAGGCTCCTGTTATTATTGCTCCTGCAATGAACACAAATATGTTTGAAAACCCAATAGTTCAGGATAATATCAAAAAACTTGAGTCATACGGTTACAGCTTTATTATGCCAGCCGAGGGCCGGCTTGCCTGCGGCGATATCGGACGCGGCAAGCTAAGTGACATTAATACTGTTTTTGATGAAATTGTCCGTCTTGCTCTGATAAATGACGCAGATATGCGCGGAAAGAGAGTTGTTATTACTGCCGGAGCGACGATCGAAAAAATTGACCCTGTAAGATATCTCACAAATCATTCAACCGGCAAGATGGGATTTGCACTTGCAAAGGCCGCTCACCTAAGAGGTGCTGAAGTTACTCTTATTGCCGGAAACAACCGATGCGCAAAGCTAAACGGCGTAACCCAACTCAGCGTTGAATCAGCCGAAGAAATGAAAAACGCCGTTTTAAGCTCGGCGAAACAAGCAGACATAATTATAATGTCAGCAGCGGTCGCAGATTATAGACCGAGCGGCTTTTCAGACGAAAAGATTAAAAAATCAGGGGCTGATTCAATCACGCTTGAGCTTGTACGAAATCCGGATATTCTAAAGGAGCTTGGCGAAAAATACAGCGGAAGCAAGACTATCATCGGTTTCGCAATGGAAACACAAAATCTGCTCGAAAATGCACAGCAAAAATGCAAAGAGAAAAAAGTAGATTTCATTGTAGCCAATAATCTCCGCACAGAAGGAGCAGGATTTGGCACGGACACAAATGTTGCGACAATTATCGACAAAAACGGCGGAATGGCAGACTTACCTAAGATGAGTAAATTTGAACTTGCAAATATTATTTTGGATAAGGCCTTAGACGCTTCGATTAAATAAGGGGTAATAAAATGGTTGCACAAATTGTACTTATAAGTCAAAGACATATTATTGACAGGTCATTTGATTATCTCATTCCGAAAGAAATGGAACCGTTTATATCCCCCGGTGTGCGTGTATTGGTTCCCTTTGGTCTCTATAACAATACTGTGGAGGGTCTTGTTGTCGGAGTTACGAAAAGCAGTGAGTTTTTACATCTGAAACGTATTAATTCGGTCATTGACTCCCGACCGGTATGTTCGCCGGAAATACTTAACTTATGCGTATGGATGCAAAGAAAGTACTTGTGTTCTTTCTATAGTGCATTTAAACTTGTGATACCGCCAAAGATGAAAATAATAGTTCAGGAATGGTTAAAACTAAACCCTGAAACATCACCTTCAAAAGATATAACTCCTCAGCAGAGAAAAATAATTGACATTGTTTCCGAAAACGACGGAATAATTGAATATAATCACCTGTGTGAAATCTGCGGAAATAAAAATCTTCGCCGCTCTGTTAATGCGCTGATAGACAAGAATATTCTTTCAGCTTCCGAAAAGCTGGATGAATCTGTCAAGGAGCTGACAGTACGTATACCAAAACTCACAATATCTCAGGATGAAGCATATACCGCTGCGGACGAGCTGTATAAAAAAAGGGCAAATGTTCAGGCTAATATGCTTTTATGCCTGGCAGACAGTGAAAAGCTCACAACATCTGAACTTATAGGCATGTCCGAGGGAAACTACAATTCCTTGGCGCGGCTTGTTGAGCTGGGATATGTAGAAATACATTCTGAGCGTAAAATACGTGAGGTATATAATCCGGATTACTTTGTTTCGACAAAAGAATATACTCCGACGCCGGAACAAAAGCCGATAATTGAGCATATTAATAGTATTATGGAAGCCGGCAAACCGGAGAAAATACTGATACGCGGCGTGACGGGCAGCGGCAAAACCGAAGTCTTTTTGCAAACAATTAAAAAGTGTATCGAACTGAAAAGGCGCGCAATAATGCTTGTTCCGGAAATCGCTCTGACACCGCAGATGGTTGAGCGTTTTGTCAGCAGATTCGGTGAAAAGGTCGCAGTAATACACAGTGGATTATCCTACGGTGAAAGATTTGACCAATGGACAAAAATACACAATAATCAAGTTGATGTTGTCGTAGGTGCAAGAAGTGCAATTTTTGCACCTCTTGAAAACATAGGACTGATTATAATAGATGAAGAGCATGAAAACAGTTATAAATCCGAAATTGCGCCAAGATATCACGCAAGAGATGTAGCTAAGTTCCGCGCCAAATACAACAACGCGTCGCTTATTCTGGCATCTGCAACGCCCTCTGTTGACAGCTATTACCGTGCTGAAACCGGAGAATACCGGCTTTTTGAAATGAACAAGCGTTATAACAACAACAGTCTGCCCGATGTCAGGATTGTTGATATGCGAAGCGAACTTTTTGAATATCACAACTTCTCGCCTATAAGCAACAGACTAAAGTTTGAAATAGAGAAAAACCTTGAGCGAGGCGAACAAACAATTCTGTTCCTTAACAGACGCGGCTACAATACATTTGTGTCCTGCCGAAAATGCGGATATGTTGCTGAATGTAAAAATTGCAGTATTCCGTTGACTTATCATAAATATGCAGACAATCTGGTCTGTCATTACTGCGGATACACAATGAATAATCTGACAGTCTGTCCCGAATGCGGTTCAAAGCATGTCAAGTTTTTCGGAACCGGAACCCAGAAAATTGAAGACGAACTAAAAAAACTGTTCCCGTCAGCACGAATACTGAGAATGGACAGAGACACTACTTCCACCAAAGGCAGTCACGAGAATATACTCAAGAGCTTTAAGAACAATCAGGCGGATATTCTGCTCGGAACCCAGATGGTTACAAAAGGTCTTGATTTTGCTTCAGTGACATTAGTCGGTGTTCTTGCCGCTGATTCATCTTTAGGAGTTGATGACTTCAGAGCCAACGAAAAAACTTTTTCGCTGCTGACTCAGGTATGCGGTCGTGCCGGCAGAGGGGATTTACCCGGCAGAGCAATTATACAAACATATCAGCCAAAGAATTCAACTATCGAATTTGCCAAGACGCAAAACTATATTGAGTTCTATAAAAATGAAATTAATTTCAGAAAACGCTTGAATTATCCACCGTTTTGTGACATAATAAGCATAACGGTTCAGGGCGAGAATGAAACGGAAGTTAAAGCAGAGCTTGAACAAATACATAGTTTTATAAAAAACTCCGCAGCGAGCGATAAAAGTATAATGAAGCTCACCTCTCCCATTCCGTCACCCATTGCCAAAATTAAAGGCAATTTCAGATACCGCATTTTAATCAAAGCTAAAAACGCTGATCTTTTGCTGGGAACTCTGAAGTCAATTAACGATGAGCACAATCAAAAGAATATCAGAACAAATCTGATTATTGACGTCAATCCCGTTAATATGAATTAATGGAGAATATAAAATAAGGGAGAATTAAATATGGCAATCAGAAACATAGTTAAACTTGGTGATGAAATCCTGACAAAAAAATGCCGTGAGGTTAAAAATATTGATGACAGGATCATATGTCTTATAGACGACATGCTTGACACTTTAAAGCTGTCAGGCGGCGTCGGTCTTGCAGCGCCTCAGGTAGGAGTGCTTAAAAGAATAGCTGTTGTTGATACCGGCGACACTATCCTTGAATTGATAAATCCCGAAATCCTCTATACCGAAGGCGAACAAACCGATGCGGAGGGTTGCTTAAGCTATCCGGGTAAATATGGCATGGTAACCAGACCCAGAATAGTAAAAATCAAAGCGCTCGACAGAAACGGCAATGAATATGAATATACCGGCGAGGATTTGACTGCAAGGGCTTTTTGTCACGAGATAGATCATTTGGACGGTCATTTCTTTACCGAGAAAGTAACCGAATGGGTAGAAACCGAGGATTAATACTTCACTTCTGAATTCATATGGCTAATTGTATTAGTCATATGAATTTTTAATACAACGCATTATTATGATACATATCGAAAAGGGTTAAGGTGAATATATGCAAAAATATAAACGTACAGCAGCGGCAATTCTTATTTTTATACTTTGCACTGTAATGCCATGTCAAATCGTATGCGCATATAAATATACTGATAAAGAAGTCATCGAAACGGCGCAGTATCTTCTTTCAAAAACACCTGCCCCATCTGTTTCATCAATAGGCGGTGAATGGGCAGTTATAGGAATTAAGCGTTCAAAAGCCGCAGTCCTTGACAGCTACTTTGATAATTACTTAAGCCGTGCGGCAGCTAAAATCGACAGCGGTGAAGGACTTGGCAGAAAATATACGGAATATTCAAGGCTTGCGATAGCACTATCCGCACTTGGCGCCGATGCCAAAAATTTCGGCACCAGCAATACCAACCTATTAAGCTATATAAACGACTATGAAAATACCGTAAGACAGGGTATAAACGGACCCATTTTTGCACTTGAAGCCAAGAAATACTGCGGTGACACCGACACAGAAATTCGCGATAAGTATATAAGCTATATAATAAGCAAGCAGAACCCGGACGGTTCGTTTGGCTTAAGTCAGGATATGTCCGATACTGATATTACAGCTATGGCAATAAGCTCACTGTGTCTGTATATGGATTCCAATCCGAGCTTAGAAAAAGTGATAAACAAAGCATTTTTATACCTCTCATCAGTACAGCAGGAGGACGGCGGTTTTTACGAAAGTATCATCGATACAGAAATTAACTGCGAGTCAACCGCGCAGGTTATAATTGCAATGAAACGCTTTGGTCTGAATAACGATAACGGATTTTTCACTAAAAACGGCAATACGCCTTATGACGCATTAAGTAAATTCAGATGCAGCAGCGGCGGTTACAAGCATATACTCAGCGATGTGCAGGAAAATCAGATGTCAACCGAGCAGGCTTTGCTCGCTTTAACCGAAGCATCTGATAAAAGCAGGGCGTTAGTTTATGACAGTATTTGGTTTAACGCCAACATGAAATATCTTGAAAGTATAAAATAAAGTTTTGTGAGGATAAATATGTTAAATAACTTCAAATATAAGTTCGGCATTGTTTTTCTGATTTTAACGATTTTACTGCTGACTTCATGCAGTACAAAAAATCTGACTGAATCGAATGTGTCAACCTCTGCGTCCTCTTCCGCTTCTGAGTTCAGTGAAAGCAAGAATGACGATAATAACAACGGAAACACTGTGAGCCGGAAATTCGGCGCAGGTGCTTCATCAAACAGCGCCTCATCTGAAAACAACGGCGCTCAGGAGGTTCAAAATAACAACAGTCCAAATTATACAAATACACAAAACAGCAATTCTGCATCTTCAAACAATAATAATACATATAACACCGATTCAGCCGACAGCAGTAATCAGAATTCCGAGTCCGGCAGAAATATAACTGATTATTCAGATTCATCAGACTACTATATTGAGCCTTCAAACGATAATGAAAGATCAGAATTTAATAATTCAAACACGGAAGCTAAAAGCAACACTTGTTCTTTTGTCATTGATTGCACAAATGCAATTAACTCAGACAAACTGCCGTCATCGCTCCGGGAGGTTTTGCCGGGTAACGGAATAATATACATAAATCAAAGCCTTGAATTTGACCCAGGTGAAAGCGTTTTTGACGTGCTGAGCAGAATAACGCGTCAAAACGGTATACCAATGGAGTTTTCACAGTCAGTTACATACGGCAGTAAATACGTCGAAGGTATAAATTCGCTATATGAATTTGACTGCGGTGAACAGTCCGGCTGGATGTATAAGGTTAACGGCATATTTCCGAATTACGGCTGCGATACATATAAAATAAAATCCGGTGACAGCATCGGATTCTATTATACAACAAGCTACGGCAACGATTTAAAATAATATTATGTTTTACTTATAATTGGAGAAAAAATATGAGAGACGAGTTTTCAAGGTTTCATCCTTTGAACAATTTTATATATTTTGCGGCAGTAATAATCTTTTCGACGATATACATGGAACCGGTATTATTACTGATTTCGCTTTTCTGCGCAATACTCTACTCGCTTTATTTAGACGGCAGAAAATCGCTGAAGCTGAGTATGCTAACCGTGCTGCCCATTGCTCTGTTTGCGGCTCTGGTCAATATTGCGTTTAATCATAACGGAATGACGGTTTTAAATTATCTGCCCACCGGCAATCCATTGACGCTTGAGTCAATCATATTCGGACTATGCGCGGCATGTCTTTTTGCAAATGTTATACTATGGTTCTTTTGCTTTAACCGGGTTATTACATCGGACAAGTTTATATATCTTTTCGGAAAGATAATCCCCTCACTGTCACTTGTGCTTTCTATGATAATGAGATTTATTCCGCTGTTTAAGAAGCAGCACCACAGCGTTGTCACTGCACAAAAAACTCTGTACGAAAGTCAGGAGAATAAAGGACTTAAGGCCAAACTAAAACACAGCTTTAATATATTCTCGATTATGCTTACCTGGTCACTTGAAAATTCAATCATAACAGCGGATTCAATGAATTCCAGAGGCTACGGATTAAAAGGCCGAACTGCATTTTCATACTACCGATTTTATTTTCGTGACGGAGTTATGCTGGCGGTTCAATTATTGTTAATAATCATACAGGTCGTATTGACAATTTTCGGCTGCTCAAAGATAGCATTTTATCCGTATTATGAATATGACATCAGCCTAATAAAAATTTGCGGATACGCTGTATATATTATTTTCTGTCTGCTGCCTATTATAATAAATCTTACGGAGGATATGAAATGGAATTATTTTCGATCAAAGATTTAAATTTCTCATATACAAACGCAAACAGCGCGCGAAATAATTTTACTCTTAAGAACATAAGCTTTGATATAAAAAGCGGCGAATTTATTACGCTTTGCGGCAAATCCGGCTGCGGCAAGACAACTTTGCTCAAACAGCTTAAAACAGCATTGGCACCGAGCGGTTTTCGTTCCGGAAGCATAAGCTTCTGCGGCAACAGCCTTGAAAAAATCAGTCCGAAAAGCCAAGCCTCAGAGATTGGCTTTGTAATGCAAAAAGCCGAAAACCAGATTGTAACCGACAAGGTCTGGCATGAGATGGCATTCGGCCTTGAAAGCCTTGGTTATGACACTGACGAAATCAGGCTGCGGGTGTCTGAAATGGCGAGCTTTTTCGGACTTCAATCATGGTTTTACCGTGATACAAACACTCTTTCGGGCGGACAAAAGCAGCTTTTGAGCTTAGCCTCGGTCATGGTTTTAGAGCCGAAAATTCTGATACTTGACGAGCCGACTGCACAGCTTGACCCTATTTCTGCCGGCGACTTTATGCAGATGCTTCTTAAGATTAACTGCGAATTCGGTACATCAATATTGATTTCTGCGCACAATCTTGAAGAGGTTGTCCCTATTTCTGACCGAATGATTGTGATGGATAACGGCAGAATAATTGCAGACAGTGACCCCAGAAGCGTTATACTTCAGCTTCGCAACACAAATAATGAAATGTTTACTGCTATGCCTGCTCCAGCACAAATATTTGCGAGCGTTGACAGCGGCAGCAACTGTCCTCTTACTGTCAGAGAGGGCAGAGAATGGATAAGCGAGTTTGTTTCAAACAAGAAAATCCGCAAGGTTCCCGTTAAAAAACTGGGCTATAACAAAGACGAAACGGTACTTAAGGCAAATAACATATGGTTCAGATATGCAAAAAGAGAAAACGACATACTTAAAAATGTTTCTCTGACGCTTTGCAGCGGCGAATGGCAGTCTATTGTTGGGAGCACCGGCGTAGGAAAAAGCACGTTCTTGTCTATACTTTCAGGAACAAATAAACCATATCGCGGCAATATCGAACTATACGGCAACCGCATATGTATGCTGCCGCAGGACCCTACAACCATCTTTGAAAAATCAACTGTGATTGACGACTTAATGCAGGGACTTCAAAAGAATGACAACGCATATCTCCAAAACATTATTAAGCTGTGCGACTTAAGCGAGCTGCTTTACATGCACCCGTACGACTTATCCGGCGGTGAACAGCAGCGCGCAGCGCTTGCAAAGGTGTTGCTGAAAAAGCCGAGAATTTTGCTGCTTGATGAGCCGACTAAAGGACTTGACGCACACTTTAAGAAAAAGCTTGCCGGAATACTCCTAAATCTCAAAATCAGAGGCATTTCGATAATTATGGTATCGCATGATATTGAGTTTTGCGCTCAGTATTCGGACAACTGTGCTTTCCTGTTTGACGGTGAAATTATTTCTAAGGACGAACCTCGCGCCTTCTTCTCGGGGAATAATTTCTACACAACGGCAGCAAACAGAATAGCGCGGCATATTATACCAAACGCAATCACCACCGACGACGTAATATATGCAATCGGCGGAACGCCGGTTATTACAAAAACCACTCCCAAAGACAACGATAGTTTTACGCCGCCGAAAAATCTTGAACCGGTAAAAACAAATATAATGAGCAGTAAAGCAGACGGAAGCTCGATTTTCTTTTCAGTCCTGTCTATTCTGCTTATACCGCTGATTATCTTTTTGGGCACAAACTATCTCGGTGACAGACCGTATTATTACACAGGACTTGCGATAATTCTTCTTTCAATAATTCCGTTTGTTCTTATGTTTGAAGGACGCAAACCGCAGGCTCGTGAGCTTGTAACCATTGCCGTATTATGCACGATCGGCGTTGTGGGCAGACTTGCTTTCTATATGGTGCCTCAGTTTAAGCCGACTGTTGCAATAATAATAATTTCAGGCATGGCTCTTGGCTCACAGCGTGGGTTTTTGATTGGCGTTATTACCATGTTTGTTTCAAACATATTTGTAGGTCAGGGACCGTGGACGCCCTGGCAGATGCTCGCATGCGGACTGATTGGGTTTATTGCCGGATTTATGTATAAAAAAGAGGCACTCCCGAAAACGGTCGTGCCCATATGTGTATTCGGTTTTATTGCTACCATGCTGATATACGGCGGAATCATGAATCCCGCCTCACTGCTGATGAGCGGTGCGGAAATCACGATTCCAAGCCTTGCAGCATATTATCTTTCCGGTCTGCCCTACGATACAATTCATGCTATATCCACAGTAATATTTCTTGCTGTGCTTGCAAAGCCGATGCTCGGCAAGCTCGACCGCATTAAAAAGAAATATGGCTTACTGCTCAAGGGTGAGAACTCATATAATTAACTTAATAAGCTCAGTGCAACCATTTTGGATATTTCCGCTCTGGTTGCATTTTCTTTTGGTGCAAACATATTGTTTTCCTTACCGCTTATTACTCCGAGATTCTGCATATTCTTTACACTATCTACTGCATAATCCGAGATTTCAATGCTGTCTGCAAACTCAATTGCTTCAGCAGCTTGGCTGACTAAAGTTATTCCCTGCTTTTCAATAACTCTATTAAGAATTACGCATATATCCTCGCGGGTTATATATTCATCAGGCATAAATGTGCCGTTCTCATAACCATTGATATATCCTGCACCTGCGGCCCAGTATATATACGGTGTATACCATTCATCGGCGCTGACATCAGTAAATTCAATATCTGTTACTCCTGTCTGCACAACTTCTGAGTTGTAGACTCTGTAAATAATTGCAACAAGCTCCGCCCTGCTGATATTGGAATCCGGTCTGAAAGTACCATCCTCATAGCCATTCAGCAAACCTTTTTCAGTCATAAGCACTATATAATCGTTTGCCCAATGACTGCCCGGCAAATCACTGTATAAATAGTCACCCGAAGCAGGCGCTGATGTTACAGTCGGTGCATTGCTCGGCTGAGGCGACGATACCGTATCATTTTGATTACTATTTCCGGTGCTTCCGGCTGTGCCGCTTTCTGATGTGCTGCCTGTGTTTGTTTCCTTTGTATAATCATCGCTGTAATACAGCTTTACTATATCGCCATTTTTTAGCGTATACGAATCAATTCCAACACTTGGAGCAACTCCGTTTACAGTATAAAGCCAACCGCTGTTTTTACCGTTTGTAAACTCGCCGATTGTAACTCCGTCAGGCGATGTTATTGACGAGATATATCCGCTATCGATTCCTTTAACCGTATATCCATTTTCTGTCAGCACCGTTTTAAGAACATCAGCTGCTTTTGCTCCGCTTGATAGCGTCTTTTTTGTTGAAGCAATCCATGTTGGATATGAGCCGGTATGATTACCCTCGCCATGGTCAGTATCTCCGATAACCGAAACAGTGACAGTGATTGAACCTGTAGAGGCGCCGCTGTTACCGCTTCCTCCGCTGCTGCCGCTTCCTGATGAAGAACCAGACGAAACAGGCTTAATAGGAATAATGTCATATATATCATATGCGGCTCCGTTGTTCTGCGTAAGTCCAAGATATGAAACCAAAGCACGGAAGCTCTGCTCGGTTGCCAGAGCGTTATACTCACTGTTATTTGTATAACCAAAACCACTGTTGTCATCGAGCGCATAGCTCAACAGACCGTCAATCACACTCTTGCCGTTCTTGATAAATCTTTCATCCTGAGCCGGATTGATTCCTATTGAGGTGAGTCCGATTATAACAACCGCATCAGTATTTGAACTGTAATATGTTCCTGCATCACCTTGTACAGACGATAAAATTGAGACAATACTGTCAACAGCATTCTTTATCTCTGTATACAGTTCTTCGCTAAGTCCAGCATCTTCGGCTGAGGCCGCATTATAATACGGAGACAGGGCATTGAGCACCATTGCCGTCGAATCATAATCAGGGAAACTCATGCCGCCCCATGTATATCCCCAAATTCCGTCAGAATTACGGCTTGTCAGAATATAATTAATAAGCGCCTCGCGGGTTAAGTTTCCACCGGCTGTATAATCACCCGAATCATACACATTCAATGCAAATACAGCGTCTGTTATATACGTAATATTTTCGGTGGTAAAGCCTGACAGCTTTTCTATAAGGTCAAGCTCTGTACCGTTGTTAGTTTTAAGCGCATTAAGATTGCCGCCCAAGGCTTTTATTGCAAGCGCATCCTTTGATATCTCTCCTATACTCTCAGAAGCATATGCTTCATCTATTAACGCCTGAAGTGACTCAGCTCCGTTCGTGAGCTTGGATTTATAGCCGCCACAAACCATGTCCAGCAAGGTCCACGCTTCAGTTGTTGAATAAAATGATGAAGATATATTACTCACAAGATTTTTGATTTTGCTGTTTATCTGCGCATCAGTAAGAGGAGTTGACGTCGGCTCTGCGGTAGCAACAGGCTCCGGACTTTCTGTAGGTTCTGAGCTTGCTGTTGCAGTAGGTACGGCGCTGTCAGAAACGGTAACCTCACACCAAGGCAGTACAAAATAAGTTATTCCGTCAGAAAAGCTCTGCGCCGATATATAATATGTTCCCGGCTTGCTGAATTCAAGTGTGAAATTTCCGGCTTCATCAGTGACTATACCTGCATCCTCAAAAACGCTCTTTTCTGTTCCGACAAGTATTTTAATATCAGAAAGTGGTACTGTTGAATCAGCAATATCCTCCTCCGGATAACATCCCATAAACGAAATAAAGCCGCTGAGATTAAGTGTCACTTCGCTGTTCGTGTATGCAGATACTTCTCTCTTATCAAAAAATGAATAGTAATCGCTCCAGTACGATAAATCCTGATAGAAAAAGAAAGTCACAATATCATTATCTTCAAGATATGCCTTATCAGCCGTATATGATGTATACGAACCATAAGTCGGATTATACACACCATCATTCGGCGTTCTGTCATTTACTAAAAACCCTGAGGATGATGCGTCCTCGCCAAGCACTTTTGTTATCCAGCCGTCGCTTATATCAAGATAATCCTTGGCAGTAGCTTGTGTAAATAAATCTTCGCCAAGCAAATAAAGGTGTGCGGCAACAAGCGCATCGAATACGCTTACCTTGCCATCGTCTGAATCTTCATAGCCGTATTCATAGGCAATCCCTGAAGAAACAGCAAGTTCCTCGGGCGGAAGATAAAAAGATTCACCCGAAATCGATACAGTGACTGTCTTTTGTGCGATATCGGCAAAGACCGTAATACCGCTGAGCAAAGACACACACATAATAATTGACAAAACCAATGCTGTGACCTTGCTTATTCTTGTTTTGTTTAACATACATTTACCTCCTGTAAAATAAAAAATGCCTGCACAGAGTGCAGACACAAAAAACACATTGCAGTTATAAGCTATGTGTATTTGCCAAATTCAAGACCCTGTGAATATTGGGAACAACCATTCAAAGGCAGGTCTTCCGACTTAGCTTCAACACACGACAAACCCTTCCCAAGCAAAGCTCAGTGGTATTATTTGTCAGCTCAGCATTACGGCAGCAAGGACTGTTTGAGATTTTCACTCATATTCCCTATTATCATTATAAGCTAATATAATGCACCTTTGAACTATTCAATTTTAAATAAAACTAATCTATCATGAATTCGATGACTCAAGCTTATCGACAAAATCTTTGAGTTTTTCAAAGCTCTCATCACTGATGACATGCTCAATCCTACAAGCATCAGCCAAGGCAGTCTCCTCTGAAACGCCGATTCTTATAAGATATTGGCTCAAAAGCCTATGCCTCTCATAAATCTTCTCAGCTATCTTAAGACCTGAATCGTTGAGCTTAATATGACCATGTTCATCAACCGATATATATCCGCTCTCTTTTAAGGCCTTAACTGCACGGCTTATACTCGGTTTTGTATAACCCGTCTCGGCAACTATATCAATAGAGCGTACCTGCTTACCCTGATTTGTCAGCATAAGAATTGTTTCAAGATAGTTCTCTGCAGATTCCATAATTCTCATTGCAGACTTTCACCCCATACTAAATAACAAATTATAATTAAATACTAACATAATACAACTTAATTGTCAAGGAAATCAAAACAATAACGTCAGTAAAAAGTCGTAACTATCTTATCTTTCCTATAACAGAAAATATAATAAATACTATAATATTCAGCACAACAACTGTTGCTCCGGTCGGCGTAGAGAAAAAGTATGAACCGATAAGTCCGACCAGAAAACATAAGACAGATATTATTGCCGAAACAAAAACTACTGTTTTAAAGTGTTTGCAAATACGCATAGCCGAAAGCGCCGGGAAAATAATCAAACTCGATATCAGCAGCGCGCCCATCATTCTCATTCCAAGTACAATAGTAATAGCAGTCAAAAAAGCCAGCAGCATGTTATATATGCCGGCTTTGATACCGGTAGCCTTTGCAAAAGTTTCATCAAAAGTAACCGCAAAAATCTTGTTATAGAACAACACAAAAAGTAGCAGCACAACAAGCGATAAAACAATGCTCATAACAACGTCCGACATATTCATCGCAAGAATACTGCCAAACAAATAACTGTTGATATCAGTGTTCATGCCTGTCGTCATTGACGCAACCAAAATTCCTATTGCAAGCGCTCCGGTCGAGATAACAGCTATTGCGCTGTCGCCCTTAATACTGCTGTTTTCGCTTATTCTGAGCAAAAGAAACGCCGCTATAACAACTACGGGAATCGTAAATTCCATAGGAGCCCAATTAAATGCGGTTGCAACAGCAATTGCACCAAAACCAACATGGCTCAGTCCGTCGCCAATCATTGAGTAACGCTTGAGCACAAGACTAACCCCTAAAAGTGCGGCGCACAGCGAAACAAGCAGTCCGACAATTAACGCCCTGACAATAAACGTATATGAAAACATAATATGTAACGTCTCAATCATGTCTGTGACCTCCAATAAACTGCGTGCCGACTTTGGAATGAACATATTCCTGTGCTGTGCCATCAAACGCAATTCCGCCGTCCATGTGTAAAATTCGGTTGGAATACTTAACGGCGCAATGAATGTCATGGGATACCATAACAATAGTAACACCGTTCTTATGCATTTCATTAATTATATTAAAAAACTCGGTTGTTACAACAGGATCAAGGCCGGTAACAGGCTCGTCGAGAAACAATATTTTCTTAGTAGCGCACATGGCTCTCGCAAGTAAAACCCTCTGCTGCTGACCGCCGCTGAGCTCACGGAAGCACTTGTTTTTAATATCAGTAATGCCGAGAAGCGACATTTTTTCTTCGGCAAGTCTTTTGTCGTTCTTATTATAAAACGGCTTAAATCTATCGCTTTTCAGGCATCCGGAAAGAACCACCTCGCCGACAGATGCGGGAAAATCCTTCTGCACCGGGGTTTGCTGCGCAAGATAGCCGATATCCGACTGACGAAGACCGCTGCAATATTCAATTGATCCAGAGTCAGGCTGCTTTAATTTAAGCAGTGCCTTAAGCAGAGTGCTTTTTCCGCTGCCGTTCCTGCCTATAATGCTGTAATAATCTCCGCTGTTTATTTCAAAAGTAATATTCTCAGCAACTCTGAAACCATCATAGCTCAAATTTACATCAGTACATTTAATTAATGCCACACGCTTCACTCCAATTTTTTTATCTAAGGCAAATAACGGACGGATTACCGTCCGTTATTTACATGTTAATCACTATGCAGATTTTGTATTCGTATTCTTACGGATTATTACCGGTTCGCCTTTTTTCAAAACACAGTCCTTTGTGATAATGACTTTTTCAGCGTCGGGCATTGACGGAACCTCATACATAATATCAAGCATAATATCTTCAACTATAGTTCGTAAGCCACGGGCGCCCGTCTCACGTTCGACAGCCTTTTTTGCAATCTCTGTGACCGCGTCATCCTCAAACTCAAGCTCAGCATTATCCATCTCAAGCAGCATCTTATATTGCTTGAGAAGAGCATTTTTGGGTTCGCTGAAAATACGCTTAAGCGCCTCAAGATTAAGCGTATCCAAAGTGCTGACTATCGGCAGACGACCCACGAGCTCAGGAATCATACCAAACTTAATTAGATCCTCCGGGATAACGTTTTTGAGCGTATCGCCGCAGTTGCGGTCCTTTTTGCTTTCAATCTTTGCGCCGAAGCCAACAGTTTTGGCAGTCATACGTGATTCGATTATCTTATCAAGACCTTCAAATGCACCGCCGCAAATAAATAAGATGTTTTTGGTATCTATCTGAATAAAATCCTGATGCGGATGCTTTCTTCCACCGTTCGGCGGAACATTGGCAACTGTACCTTCGAGGATCTTAAGTAATGTCTGCTGTACACCCTCACCGCTTACGTCACGAGTTATAGATGGATTTTCAGATTTCCTTGAAATCTTATCTACCTCATCTATATATATAATTCCCTTTTCAGCCAGCTCAATATCATAATCAGCCTCCTGTATAAGCTTCAGCAGAATATTTTCAACATCTTCACCCACATATCCGGCTTCTGTAAGAGAGGTTGCGTCAGCAATAACAAACGGAACTTTCAAACGCTTTGCCATTGTCTGCGCCAAAAATGTCTTGCCGGAACCGGTAGGCCCAATCATAAGAATATTACTTTTCTGAAGTTCAACATCGTCCGTATTATCATTATCAGCCGCCGTCTCAATTCTTTTATAGTGATTGTAAATCGCAACAGACAGCGCCTTTTTGGCAGCGTCCTGACCAATGATATATTCATCAAGGAACTTATGAAGCTCCTTCGGCTTTGGAAGCTCGTCAAAACTTTCTATATCTTTTGACTCCAAATCAAATTCGTCGCTTAAAAGGTCGTTGCATAATTCCACACATTCGTTGCAGATGAAAATATTAGACGGACCTTCAATAATTCTGCGGACTTGCTCCCGCGTTTTGCCGCAGAACGAACAATGAATATTCCTGTTTTGTGTATTTTCGGGCATAATAATCCTCCAAAATATACTTAAATTTTAACGCTTGGTTACTATGTTATCAATCAATCCGTACTTCATAGCTTCCTGAGCATCCATGAAATTATCTCTTTCAGTATCACGCTTGATAATATCAAGGGGCTGACCGGTATTCTCGCTCAAAATTTTGTTGAGGTTTTCTTTTATTTTAAGCATTCTTTCAACATGAATTTTCATATCGGTCGCCTGACCCTGAACGCCGCCGAGAGGCTGGTGAATCATAATTTCACTGTTAGGCAGAGCAAATCTCTTGCCCTTTGCACCCGATGACAGCAAAAATGCTCCCATTGACGCAGCCATACCAACGCAGATGGTAGATACGTCAGCCTTTGTGTACTGCATTGTATCATAAATCGCCATACCTGCCGTTACAGAACCGCCGGGACTGTTGATATAAAGATTTATATCCTTATCCGGATCTTCACTGTCAAGAAACAGAAGCTGCGCAACTACCAAACTTGCAGTAGCGTCGTTTACCTCATCAGACAAGAAAATAATTCTGTCTTTTAAAAGTCTCGAAAAGATGTCATATGAACGCTCGCCATGTCCGGTCTGTTCAATAACATAAGGAACCAAACTGCTGTTTTTAATAATTTCACTACTCATATAATTACCTCCAATTCAAAAATTATGTTATCTCTAAAATGACATATAAGGTTGATTTGAAAGACAAATCAACCTTAACGTCACAATATGTCACAATATTTCAAATATTACTCAAAGTCAGCATTATCAACAAGGAATTGAATTGCTTTCTGAGCCTTGATGCGTTCCTTTACATCATCAATCGGAATGTACTTTTTGATATCTTCAACCTTCATTCCGTTGTCATCGCTTATGCTCTTATACTCAGCTTCGATTTCATCATCAGTTACCTGAAGGCTTTCAACCTCTGCAACCTTTTCAAGAACCAAAGTTGTCTTAACACGTTTTTCAGCTTCAGGCTTATACTGCACTTTTATAGCATCAAGAGTCTGACCTGTATACTGCATATAAGTATTAAGATCAATTCCCTGATAACGCATCTGCATATCCATGTCTCTGACCATTGTGTCAACCTGTGCGTCAATCATCTCATGAGGAATATCAATCTCAGTATTGTCACATACAGCGTCAACAACAGTCTTTTCTGTCTCATTCTTGGTCTTTTCTTCATTTGCTTCATCAAGCTTTGCCTTAACATCAGCTTTATATTCAGCAAATGTGTCAAATTCGCTGACGTCCATTGCAAAATCATCATCGGCTTCCGGAAGCTCTTTTACCTTAATCGAGTTAATCTTTACTTTGAAAACAGCGTCTTTGCCCGCAAGATTTTCAGCATGATACTCTTCAGGGAAAGTAACGTTTACATCAACATCATCACCGGCATTCTTACCGAGGAGCTGGTCTTCAAATCCGGGAATAAACTGACCTGAACCGATTGTCAAATCAAAGGCTTCACCCTTGCCGCCTTCAAAGGCAACGCCGTCAACAAAACCTTCAAAATCAATATTTGCAATATCATCAGCCTGAACCGGTCTGTCTTCGACAGGAACAAGTCTTGAATTTCTCTCTCTGATCTTGTCAATTTCTTCATCAACATCTGCGTCTGATGTGGTGAATACAGGCTTTTCAACCTTGACGCCTTTATATTCGCCAAGTTCAAATTCAGGCTTAACTACAACCTTCGCTGTGAAAACAATATCCTTTTCAGGATCTATCTGCTCGCTCTTAAGGTCAATCTCCGGCTGAGCGACAGGACTGATGCCGTTTTCCTCTACTGCTTTATCATATGCATCGGGAAGAACAAAGTTAATAGCATCCTCATAAAAGATTTCCTTGCCGTAAGTCTTTTCAATAAGAATTCTCGGAGCCTTTCCCTTTCTGAAGCCCGGAATATTAATCTTCTTAACATTCTTTTTGTAGGACTTCTGAACTGCTTCTTCAAACTTCTCAGGCGAAACTGAGAACTCAAAGCTTACTGTGTTATTTTCCAATTTCTCTACATTACCCATTTCAATTTACCTCACTATGTTTATTTTATCTTAACATATTTTAAAATTATACCATAACTAACCCTGATAAACAAGCGTTTTCAGAAAAAATTCCATGTAACTTTTAACAAAAATCTAAATTAATTTCGGAATAAAATTGAGATAATCGCACGAAACCAACGAAAGATTAACACCGTGTACATCACCCTGGCACGCATAGCTCTGTGCAGCGGCATGCAAGTGACCGTATATACATTTTTTTACTCCGTACTGTTTCATTATCTCAATAAAATCGAAATTTAAACCGCCCTTTTCAACCGGCGGATAGTGCATAGCCACAATAATCTCTTTTGCTTTCTTACGCTTTGCCTCTTCGAGCGAGAGAATCATTCTCTGTTTTTCACGCATAAATATTTTCTTGTCATCGTCGCTTGAATCTTCATGAGCTATATTCCAGCCGCGTGTTCCGCAAATCGCCGTGCTGCCATACATCACCGCAGTATTATGGACAAATTCAATACTGTTAAAACCATGCTCAGACATAAATTTATTGAGCTTGTTCATGGTTGTCCACCAATAGTCGTGATTACCCTTTAGTATTACTTTTCTGCCGTTTAGATTGTTTATATGTTCAAAATCCGCAGCAGAATCTTCAAGATAAGTTGCCCATGAAATATCACCCGGCATAATAACTATGTCATCGGGACCGACAATTTTCTGCCAGTTTTCTTTAAGTCTTTCGACATAATTGTCCCACTTTGGGCTGAATACATTCATCGGTTTGTTTACACTTAAAGGTAAATGCAAATCTGAAATAGCAAATATTGCCATGGCCGCACCTCACAAATTTATTTAAAGAATTCTTTAAATACTAACACATAAAATGAAATATAGAAAATATTTCCAATTATATAAGCTGAATATTAGTTTAACAATCGGTTATACTATTTTCGAGAACGAAAGGAGGAATTTCATTATGGATAACAGAAGCACAGAAATAGTTTGCAGGGTTAAAGATTGCGAATACCATGCTCCGGCAGATATTTGTACTGCTACAAAAATCGAGGTAGGCGGCACAAGCAGCTGCTGCAGTTCATGCGACACTGAATGTGTAACCTTTAAGCCAAACAAGTAATTTAATCATCAAATTCCGATTAGATTACAAAAACCATTCTAAACGGCTGTCTCCCATTTATGAGACAGCCGTTTGAAATTCTCCAAGTCCAATATTATTTAATCTTTAATGTCTCTTTTATTGAACTTACCATTTCATCGGTATCGATAACTTCGTCAAATCTGATTTTTTTATTCTTAAGTTCTGCCAAAGACTTAGGAATATCCATATCGCTCTTTTCTTTTAAATATTCCAAAAGCTCAAACTCAGACTTACCGTTTGTCTCAACGCCTAAAGCGGAAAGAACCGAGCTGTTGAACTTAAACGGACTTGCGGTTGATGCGATAATTGTCTTTGTCATATCGCCCGTCTCGGAAATATATTGCTTGTATACATCGACAGCAACCGCTGTATGAGTGTCAAGAGTATAATCATCTTCAGCGAATGTTTTCCAAATCTGTTCTTTAGTGAAGTAATCATCACAGCATCCACCCCAGAACAGATTAGTGATTTTATTATGCAGCGTCTTGGTAAGTTTATACTGACCCTTCTTGGAAAGGTCTGACATCATCTTGCTGATTTTCTTGTCATCGTTTCCGGAAATATCAAACAATAGTCTTTCGAGATTGCTTGAAATAAGAATATCCATTGACGGAGAAACTGTCTGATAGAAATCTCTGTTTTTATTATATTCACCGGTTCTGATGAAGTCGGTGAGAACATCATTCTTATTCGACGCACAAATCAGTTTATTAATCGGCAGTCCCATCTTCTTTGCATAATAAGCAGCAAGAATATTACCGAAATTACCGGTAGGTACGCAAACATTGATCTTATCGCCATTTTTAATTTCGCCGCCTTCAATCATATCACAGTATGCCGAAATATAGTAAACTATCTGAGGCACAAGACGACCCCAGTTTATTGAATTAGCCGATGAGAAAGCGTATCCGTTCTTTTCAAGCTCAGCCCCAAGATCAGCGTCAGTGAAAATCTTCTTAACACCGTTTTGCGCATCGTCAAAATTACCGTTAATACCTTCAACACAAACGTTATTACCGCTTTGCGTAACCATTTGAAGCTTCTGAATATCGCTGACACCTTCGCTGGGATAGAATACTATAATCTTTGTGCCATCAACATCTTTAAAGCCTTCAAGAGCAGCCTTACCTGTGTCACCTGAGGTTGCAACCAAGATCACAATTGTCTTATCCTCGCCTGTTTTCTTCATAGAAGTTGTCATAAAGTGCGGAAGAATTTGAAGAGCCATGTCCTTAAACGCGCATGTAGGGCCATGCCACAGCTCAAGAATATACTCGCTGTCATTAATTTTTATAACAGGAGCAACTTTTTCACTGCTAAACTTTCCACCGCCATATGCACCGTTTGTACACATTGCGATTTCTTCTTTGGTAAAATCCGTTAAATACTTCGCAAGTATGTAATTTGCTCTCTCTATATAAGACTTATCAACCAAAGAATTTATTTCCGCTTTTGTAATCTTCGGAAACTCCTCCGGAACAAACAAACCGCCGTCCTCCGATAAACCTCTTTTAATAGCTTCGGCAGAACTCAATTTCAAACTCTTATCTCTTGTACTGATATACTTCATACTATCATACCTTTCAATTCAAATTCTCAAACAAGAACTATCATAAAATAATAAACAAATAGAGGCTGTGAAACTCACAGCCTCTATAAAATAACACAAAATATTAATTCTGTCAACATTTGAGGCAATTAAAATTTGCCGCATATATCTTAAAAGCCAAAATTAATCAATGTATTTTTCAACATTAGGACCGGCTGTCGAAGCCTCTGCGCTAACCATCATTGTGAATGAAACGTTAAATTTATCTTCGAGTTTTTCCAAATCAGCAATGAATCCTTCAATAGATGTCATATCACCGCTCGGAACGCTCTTGAACACACTGTCGATAAATACATGGGTAATATCATAATCCTGAGCAATCAAGCCGCAAATCATACCTTCAAACATATCAAAATTCTTGACGCTGAAATCTTCTGTATTAATCATTCTGACTTTTCTGTCCAGATCGTGCATAAGACGATTGCCGTCAGTGATGCAGACAACATTACCATTTTCAACATTTACAGCAGCATTTACAGCCTCAATCAGCTTTTTTGTCTTACCGCTGCCCTTTAAACCGATATGTATTTTTATCATTTTAGTCTACCGCCTTTCCTTGATGTAGCATAACAGGTATTGCGCTTATTCAAAATATAACAACTCAATACCAAATACAATTCCATCGTTTTAATTACTGATATTATATCACAATATATTAAATTACACAAGCCTTTTTTGAAAAATATAATAAATATTTACAAAATACTTAAAGTAAATTCATAAATATTACATCAATTATTTCAGTCTTGCCTCAAGCGCTTCCTTATCAGCTTCATATCCGGGCTTTCCGAGAAGAGCAAACATATTCTTCTTGTAGCTTTCAACACCCGGCTGATTGAACGGATTTACGCCGAGCAAATAACCGCTGATACCGCAGGCCTTTTCAAAGAAGTATACAAGCTGACCGAATGTATACTCGTCAAGCTTTTCAAGCTCAATAATGAGGTTCGGAACACCGCCGTCGTTGTGTGCCAAAAGCGTACCTTCAAACGCTTTCTTATTAACAAAATCCATTGTCTTGCCAGTCAGGAAGTTAAGTCCGTCAACATTGTCCTTATCCTCTGTCATAGCAATGTCTGACTTAGAATTCTTAACATAAAGCACGGTCTCAAACAGCTGTCTCATACCATCCTGAATATACTGCCCCATTGAATGAAGGTCTGTTGAGAAGCAAGCGCCTGCCGGGAAAATTCCCTTCTTGTCCTTGCCCTCACTCTCGCCGTAAAGCTGTTTCCACCACTCGATGAAATACTGAAGTTCAGGCTCATAGTTTACGAGCATTTCAATATTCTTGCCCTTCTGATGAAGAATATTTCTGATTGCGGCATACTGATAGCACTCGTTTTCCTTAAGGCATGGCTTGCTGTACAATTCTCTTGCATCAGCAGCGCCCTGCATCATAGCGTCAATATCAGCGCCTGAAACAGCAATCGGAAGCAGACCTACTGCTGTCAAAACAGAAAATCTTCCGCCAACATCGTCCGGAACTACAAACGTCTGATATCCTTCAGTATCGGCGAGATTTTTGAGAGCGCCCTTTGCTTTGTCGGTTGTAGCATAAATTCTGTCTTTTGCACCTTCCTTGCCGTACTTTTCTTCAAGATAATTCTTAAAAATTCTGAAAGCGATAGCCGGCTCTGTCGTTGTGCCCGACTTTGAAATAATATTTACAGAAACTTCCTTGCCTTCGATTGTCTTTAAAACATCATTTAAGTAGTTAGGACTGATGTTATTTCCCGCAAAAATAATCTGCGGCTTAGCATTGTAGTTATAGAACTGACCGTTGATGAAGTCTACAGCCGCCTTTGCACCGAGATATGAACCGCCTATACCTACAACAATCAAAACATCACTGTCATTTCTGATCTTCTCGGCAGCGGCTTTGATTCTCGCAAACTCGTCCTTATCATAGTTAACCGGCAAATCAATCCAGCCTAAATAATCGTTTCCGGCTCCGGTCTTTTCCATAAGAACTTTGTCAACTGCTTCAATCTGAGCCTGCATGTTATCAATTTCGTCCTGAGCAAAAAAGTCCAATGCTCTTTGATAATTAAAAGTTACATTCTTTGACATAGGTATTTTCTCCTTTTTTATATAAAATTTTATTAATTTTCACTGGTAATTATTTTACCACAAGAGTAAATTTTGTGCAATAGCTATCATGCAAAATATTTTAAAAATTTTTGGGCATCATTATTATTGAGATGTTTTTTAAACAAATTTTTCGGGATAAAAGACTAAAATGCAAAAATTATTGATTATAAATTTTCAAAAGTCGAAAAACCAAAAATTGCTTGAATAAACATCACAATAAAGTCACAAAATAGACTTGCAACACAAAAAATTAAGGAGTGAAATAAAATGGCAAATTCAAATAGCGGAAGCAACAAGCTGGTAGTACCGCAGGCTAAGGCAGCTATGGATCAGTTTAAGATGGAGGCTGCTTCAGAAGTAGGTGTTACACTTAACAAGGGTTACAACGGTGACCTCACATCAAGACAGGCCGGTAGTATCGGCGGACAGATGGTAAAGAAAATGATACAGAAGTACGAGCAGGATGCTGCAAATCAGCAGCAGGGCTAATAATTCTGCATTAAGCTAATGCTAATAAATAATAAAGGGGAAGCAGTATGCTTCCTCTTTATTCTATCATAAACACGGTATCTGACTGCCTCGTGTTATATAGTACTATCACACGGTCAATACATATGCAATCAATGATTGTGGTCACAGCCGCAGTCACAGTCATGCGAATCGTGAGTATAATTATGCTCGTGATCATGGGGATGATTATGCGTATATTTTGCATTAGAAGTACCGGGCGTAATTATTCCGTCAATTTTAATTTCTTCATATTCTTTTCCGGAATCAATGCACTTACCGCAGTTGTCGCACAGCTTTACCGGATTTAAATCACAATAATCGCACTCACCGCAGCCATTGCATATTCTGTCGTACAAGACACATTCTTTAGCCAAAACAAATCACCTCAAAATCATCAATCAATAAACTCATCGGCAGCCTTAATTATTCCGATTTTTGCACTGTCATATATAACTCCGCCCTGCATATACGCTATATACGGGGGTTCAATAGGAGCGTCAGCCGAAAGCTCAATCGATGCCCCCTGAACAAACGCACCGGCTGCCATGATTACCTGAGCTTCATATCCGGGCATATCCCACGGCTCAGGTGTCACATAGCTATCGATAGGCGAACCCTTTTGTATTGCCTGACAGAATTTAATTACATTTTCAGCAGTCTCAAGTTTTACTGCCTGTATAATATCGCTTCGGCTTGAATCAACATCAGGACACACATCAAATCCAAGCTTGCTGAACATCGAAGCGCACAGCACAGCTGTCTTAATGCTTTCTGCAACAACATGCGGAGCCATAAACAAGCCCTGATACATATTTCTGTTCATACCAAGACTGGCACCTACATGCTTTCCGAGTCCCGGAGCTGTGAGACGATATGCAACCTTTCTGACGCACTCTTCCGTTCCGGCAATGTATCCGCCGCTTAATGCAAGGCTTCCCCCTGCATTTTTTATAAGTGAACCGACTATTAAATCAGCACCTAATTCTGTAGGTTCCTGCTTTTCAACAAAGATACCGTAACAGTTATCGACAATACAAATCGTATCGGGACTGATTGATTTAACTGTTTCAACAATTCCGCCAATTTCTCCCACAGTTAATGAATCACGCCAATCATAACCTCTCGACCGCTGAATAAGCACTGCCTTTATCTTATTTTCGGTTACTAACTTTTCAATACCTTTATAATCAACAAAAGTACCGTCAATCAAATCGACCTGACGATATTTAATGCCGAAATCTCTGAGAGAACCGGAATTCGGGAACTCACCGTTTCGAATTCCGATTACCTCCTCCATTGTATCATAAGGACCGCCGACAACCGAAGCAAGGATATCGCCCGGTCTCAATATACCAAAAAGACATGCAGATATAGCCTGTGTTCCGGAAACAATATTATGTCTGACCATTGCATCCTCTGCACCGAGAATTTCAGCATATACCTTATCAAGCGCATCTCTGCCCATATCATCATATCCGTAACCGGTTGTTTCTCCGAAATGAGCATATGAAATGCGGTTATTCTGAAAAGCTTTCAATACTTTAAGCTGATTATAAGAAGCTATTGCTTCGATTTCCTTAAATCTTTCACTAAGCTCCTCTTCTGCTATTCTATACAGTTCAATGGCTTTGTCGCTTATTCCAAACCAATCTTTTAAATAATCAAGCGAAGCATTTGATGAATCAAAACTATTTTGCATAATCCAGGTTATTCACATCCTCTTTTGTAAGAACGGTTACGCCGTTCTCCTTTAATATAGCGGCAGAAGCCTCTAAATCACTCGTCTTTAAAACAATAACGGCCTTTGTAGACTTTTCTCCGATAAAAGAATAAATATATTCGATACTTATATCCTTATCTTTGAGCAGCTGGATAACGCTGCTGAATGCACCAACTGAATCAGGGATTGAAATTGCGATAACTTCGGAAGTATTAGCAGTCATCTGGTTGTCACGCAGAACCTTTTCTGCCTTAACCTCATCGTTTACAATCATTCTCAAAATACCAAAATCTGTAGTGTCAGCAATATTGATTGCCCTGATATCAACATCATTATCAGATAAAACTTTTGTTATTTCCGCCAATCTTCCCGGGCGGTTTTCCATAAATACAGAAATTTGTTTTACTAACATTTTTGTGTCCTCCTTATAAATAAGTTTTTAAAACATACTTCGTAAACATACTATACATTTCTTCCTATTTTAAAAGCGCTTACATTGACATCAACAACTTTAGCGGGTACAGTGCTTTTAACCGACTCAATCCAAAGGCTCTCGTCAATTTCAGTCAGCTTTGAAAGAATGCCGAGTAAAACTACGTTTACCGTTTTAATATTTCCGGCCTGCATTGCAAGCTCATCCGCATTGACCGAAATAATTTCAATATTCTTCTCTTTTATTTTATTTATAATATCTTCGGGATATTTCTTAGCGCCGATAATAACCGGCATAGGATCAATATTCTGCGAGTTACAGACTATTGTTCCTCCTTTTTTAAGATAAGGCAGATACCTGTAAGCTTCAAGTTCTTCAAAAGCGAGAATTATATCCGCTTCACCTTTATCTATGATAGGAGACTGAACCTTGCCTCCGAATTTAACATATGTAACAACACTTCCGCCTCTTTGCGACATACCGTGTACCTCAGATACCTTTACATCATACCCCTGATTGATGAACAAATTTCCCAGTATACGGCTCGCAAGAAGAGTTCCCTGTCCGCCGACACCGACAATCATGATAGACAAACTATTATTACTAATCATAGTCAACCTCCTCTATTCTCCGCCGCCGATAGCATCAAACGGACAAACATTCTGACATAAGCCGCAGCCAACGCAAAGTGTCTCGTCAATCTCGATATATTCACCGCGATCAACAATTGCCGGACAGCCGAGCTTCATGCACATTTTACACTTTTTGCACTTCTCACTGTTTATACTAATCGGCCCCGGAAACTTCACTGACTTCAACAAGGCGCACGGACGCTGAACCACAACCAAAGACGGCTCCTCAGCAGCAAGCTCTTCCTTGAGTACCTGCTCACACTTTCTCAGATCGAAAGGATCTATAACAGTTATTCTGTCAATTCCCACAGCTCTGCCAAGAAGTTCAAGGTCAACCTGTTTTGTTGCTTCACCTTTAAGTGTTTTTCCTGTTGTCGGATTGTCCTGGTGGCCGGTCATGCCTGTAATAGAGTTATCAAGCACAAGTACGGTGTTGATGCCTTTATTATAAACAATTTCAATTAACCCCGTAATGCCGCTGTGTATAAATGTCGAATCGCCGAGAACGGCAACGGTATTTTTTGCAAAATCTTTTCCGCGGGCTAAAGACATACCAAACGACATACCTATACTTGCACCCATACAAACAACCGAATGTATCGACTGCAGCGGCGCAACCGCGCCAAGTGTATAACATCCTATATCACCGCAGACATTAACGCCCATTTTCTTTAAGACATAGAATATTCCTCTGTGCGGGCAGCCGGGACAAAGCACCGGTGGTCTGACCGGGACTTCCTCGTCTACCTCATCATATTCTGCGCCCTTTTCACCGGTAATGGTTTCTTTAATAAGCCTTGTCGAAAACTCATAGCACATTGGGAACAGTTCCTTGCCGATAATCTTAACGCCGATATTATTACAGTGTTCTTCGATAAACGGGTCAAGTTCTTCAATAACATAAAGAGTCTCAACATTCTCTGCGAAATCCTGAATCAGCTTAACCGGCATTGGATACGCCATTCCGAGCTTCAAAACTGAAACACTGCTTCCAAACGCCTCTTTTACATAATTATAACACATTCCGCTTGTTATAATACCAATTTTCTTATCACCGTATTCAACGCGATTGAGCGGTGTATTTTCGGCATATTCAGTTAAGCTTTGAATTCTCTTTTCAACAATAGGATGCTTCTTAATTGCGTTTCCGGGCATCATAACATACTTCTGAATATCCGCAGTATACGGTCTTACCGGAATTTCTTCTCTTTCACCAAGTTCAACTATACTTTGTGAATGAGCAACTCTGGTTGAAAGTCTGAAAATAACGGGAGTATCAAATTCTTCACTCATTTCATACGCCGCTCTTATAAACTCTTTACATTCGCTGCTGTCCGCCGGTTCAAGCATAGGAACCTTAGACGCCTTAGCATAGTTTCTGCTGTCCTGCTCATTCTGAGAGGAATGCATACTCGGATCATCAGCTACTCCAATAACCAGACCGCCGTTTACGCCGGTATATGACGCAGTGAACAGCGGGTCTGCGGCAACATTAAGTCCGACATGCTTCATTGCACAAAAGGCTCTTGCGCCGCCGACCGACGCGCCCATTGCAACTTCAAGAGCGACCTTCTCATTCGGTGCCCATTCAGCATATATTTCGTCATACTTTGCTGCATACTCCGAAATCTCTGTACTTGGAGTTCCCGGATAAGCTGAAGAAACACGGACGCAGTTCTCATAAAGGCCGCGTGCAACCGCTTCGTTTCCCAGCATAAGTTTCTTTTCCATTTATGTGTGCCTCCTAAAATATATATTCTGACAATACAACAGGATTAATTATCACCGCGAAGGTCTACAATCCTTTTTGCCTTGCCGGTTGTTCTTTCAATTGATTTTGGTTCAGCCAGTCTCAGCTTACACTTAAGACCGAGAACGCTGTGAAGACGCGCTTTGATTTTATTTTCAAGCTCCTTGACTTCTGAATACTTATCAAGCAAACTGCCGTCAACCAATTCAACGACTACCTCAAGATTATCAAGCATATTCTCCCGTCTTAAAATAAGCTGATAATTCGGACTTACCTGAGGGAACTCAAGCACAACGCTCTCAATCTGTGAAGGAAACAAATTAACGCCTTTGATAATCATCATATCGTCAGTTCTGCCCTGTATCGGGGCAAGTCTGTAGGACGTTCTGCCGCACTCACAAGGCTCAGGTATCAAGTACGAAATATCACGGGTTCTGTATCTAAGAATCGGCATAGCCTCTTTTACAAGAGTTGTTATAACAACCTCTCCTTTTTCTCCGTATGGCAAGACTTCACCGGTTACCGGGTCAATAATTTCAACGATAAACATATCCTCGTTAATATGCTGACCGCACTTTAAGACACATTCTCCCGAAACACCCGGACCCATTACCTCGGTCAAACCATAGTTAGATGTAACCAGAATATTGAGATCTCTCTCAAGCTTGCTGCGCATCTCTTCGCTCATACCTTCAGAGCCAAAGAATCCGTATTTAAGCTTCAAATTTTCCTTAGGAATTTGCATCTCGTTTATTACCTCTGCAAGATACAGAGCATACGATGGAGTTGCAACAAGAGCAGTAGTACCAAAATCCTGCATCAGCATAAGCTGTTTTTGGGTATTGCCGCTTGACATAGGGATTATAGTTGAACCCACCTTTTCAACGCCATAGTGCAATCCAAATCCACCGGTAAACAATCCGTAGCCGAACGCAATCTGGACAATATCACTCTCATCAAGACCGCCTGCCATAACAATTCTTGCGATAGCTTCAGACCACACCTCCAAATCCTTTTTGGTATATCCGGCAACAACAGGCTTACCGGTTGTACCGGACGACGCATGAACACGCACAATATTTTTCATAGGCTCCGCAAACAAACCAAACGGATAATTTTCTCTCATATCATCCTTGGTTGTAAACGGAATGTTCTTAAGATCATCGAGTGACTTAATCATTTCCGGCTTGATTCCTGCATTATCAAGGCTTTTCTTATAAAACGGAACATTATTATAAGCCTTTGTAACCGAATGTTTAAGTCTTTCAAGCTGAATATCTTCTATTTTTTTATGGTCTTTACAGCACTCAATTTCTTTATTCCATATTTTAATCATTAATCAAAAATCCCCTTTATAAATTCTGAATCATATTTCGGCGTACAGCGGCTGACGAGCGGTGTAACAATTAACGTAACAATCATTGCTATCATACCGAAAGTAGGCGCATACATCTGATTAAATCCGGAAACTATTGCAGGTACTATAGATGTTAAAAATCCGCATATCATACCTGCCCACGCACCGATGCGGGTTGTATTCTTAGAATACAGTCCCCAGACGTAAGGACCTAAGAATGTGCCGGCAAGCGTTCCCCAAGAGAAAGACATAAGCGTTATGATTTCCTTTGGCTTAAATGCTGCAATAGCAAATGATAAGCCAACGAAAATGACACAAAGAATTCTCATCAGACCGACAGTGTCCTTATCGCTCATGCTTGGAGCAAACTTACCCTTTACAAGGTCGATGGCAATCGAGCTGCTTGATGTCATTACGACAGACGATAAAGTGGACATAGACGCTGAAAGAATAAGCACAAGCAAAATGCCCATCATTACAGGCGGAAGTGCTTTGTTAAGCATTGCCGGCATTACTGCGTCATAACCTCCGGCAGGAACCTGATTGTTCATGAACAAACGCGAAAAACCGCCGATGAAGTATGCTCCGCCGCCAATCAAAAGAGCAAAGAATGTTGAAATAATTGCAGCCTGCTTTACTGATCTTCCGTCCTTAATAGTGTAAAACTTATGTACCATCTGCGGAAGTCCCCAGGTACCAAGACTTGTAAGAACTATAAGCGATAACAAGTTAAACCAGTTTTTGCCCGCAAACGGAGCGGTAAGGTCGCTGCCGACTTCCGGAATTTCCGCAAGCTGCTTCAGACCGTTCATAAGTCCGCCCACAACCTCGTTATGCAAAACAAAGTATATTACAAAAACGATACCTATTATCATAATAATTCCTTGAATAAAATCGGTCAGGACAGTTGCGATATAACCGCCCAGCGACAGGTACAGAGCAGTAAGAACTGCCATAATAATCATCCACCATATGTATGGTACAGCAGGAAATACCGCTGCGAACAAATAGCTCAAGCCCATATAAACCGAAGCCGCATACGGCGTAAGAAAAATGAATATAATGATTGCACAGAAAATTTTCATTCCGCCGTCATTATATCTTGAGCCGAAGAATTCAGGCATGGTACGGCTTTGAAGCTTATGCGTCATAACTCTTGTTTTATTGGCAAGAACAAGCCATGACAGCAGACATCCGATAACAGCGTTGCCTATACCAATCCAAACAGAAGATATGCCTAAATTCCAGCCGTTTTTACCGGCATATCCAATAAATATAACCGCTGAAAAGAACGACGTTCCGTAAGCAAACGCCGAAAGCCAAGGTCCAAGCCCTCTGCCTCCGAGCAAAAAGCCGTCTATTGTCTTTGTGTGGCGTATGCTATATACTCCCATAGCAACCATTAACCCAATATACAATACCAGTATACCAACATTAATCCATAATTCCATTTTCTAACTCCTCTTAAAATATATTTGAATAATTTAAGTATACCATTATGTTATAAATAACGCAAGAAAAAAATGTAAAAATTAATATTTTATTATGCAATTTTCAACAAAATGTTATATACCCTCAGTATGCGCAGAAAAGAGCGGCACAGGATTACCTGCGCCGCATAGTTTAATCAATTTTTTATACTTTGATATGAGAAAACTGGTTGATAAAATTTTGAATAGCTGCACCGGCGTCATTTATATCACGCCTATCGACTGTTACGGCTGATGTACCTAAATTCTTAGCCGGAATATCAATCTCCGCACAAAGAGTTCCCCCATACGAGCTGCTTACACTCCTGATATCGCTGTCCACTGTCTTCGCAGCACACTGATTTGTACGATAAATACATGAAGACTTCAAAATATCAAATATTCTTTTGTCAGCTATGGTTTCGTTTATTATGTTCGGCGTAACAATTCCATCGCCGAGCTTTAATTCATCATTTTCAGCTGCATCAAGCACAACGCAGGTATCAGGCTTTATATCGGTGTATTCAGAAATATCAATTTTTGATCCGCGCATACCGACCTCTTTCTGCACACTGAATACACATACAAGGTTACAATCATGCTCCCGTTTTAATAATTCGATTAAGACAGCACAGCACGCCCGACTTGCCGCTGCCTTATTGCACAATGCGTTTGTGCCGAGAGATACAAAATTGCTTCTGAAAGCCGCATAATCACCCGGCTTGACCCGGCTTTCAGCACTATCCTTATCAGCCGCGCCTATATCAATAAACAAGTCGCTGAGCTTAACAGGCTTATCACGTTCCTCTTTTGTTGTCAGATGCACTGCTTTGAGCGAAATAATGCCGTTCAACTTTTCTTCACCGACCGAAACAGCCTCAGAAATAACGGTGTGCGGGCGAATTTTTCCGACAGCTGAGAAGTCAAGAAATGCACCGCCGCCTTCCTTAAAACGGCTTATGATAAAACCCGGTTCGTCCATATTGGCAACTAACATAACAGATTTTGAATCTGGTTCTTTTGATTTTTTTACAGCAATTAAATTACCGATTTTATCTGTACAAATTCTGTCGCAACAATCACTGATTTGCGACAGTATCAGCTCTCTTACCTCAAACTCACAGCCTGACACACCGAAAGCCTCGGTCAGTTCTTTAATCAATTCCGTGTCAACTGCGAAATCATGCTGAGTATTATTTAGCTTTGTATTATTCATCATTTTGCCTCCTTACCGAAATATTCGGCAGCAAGACCCATCAGTTTTCCTGCCTGTTCAATATCATCGGTGTCCAACACCTCAACGTTTGTGTGCATATACCGCAAGGGAATGGAAATAAGCATAACCGGAACTCCACATCTTACCGTTTGTATTGCCCATGCTGTTGTTCCCGACGCACCTCCGGCAACTTCAATTTTGTGCTTTATATTGAACCTCTCAGCAAGGTCTATCAGTTCTTTTGTCATCTTATAATCCACATTGGGACCGCGAAGAATAATTGCTCCGCTGCCCAAGTCAAACACTCCTGCATCATTGAGTGAATCAACTGTTGTTCCGTGAGTAACATCAACAGCTATTGCCATATCCGGGTTAATGTGATAGGTACTTGTGTACGCCCCTCTTAAGCCAATTTCCTCCTGTGTGGAAAATACTACATATATATCAGCCTCAACAGGGTTTTGCTTTATATATTCAAGAGCCTTAAAGACAGCGGTCATTCCGCTTCTGTTATCCATTGAACCGCAGCAGCGCAAATCACCGAGAAGCTCCATATAATCTATATCAAAGACAATCGCATCTCCGGGCGAAATCAGTTTTTTAAGCTCATCAGATGTATATCCGGTATATATTTTCAAAGATTTAATTTCCGCATTCTTCTGTGCTACACTTTCATCATTAGGCGCAATAACCACACCGTCAACCGTTTTCTTGTCTCCAAGTATTTTAACGCGCAAACACGGCAGAATTCTTGCGTCAATACCTCCGACAGCAGTAAATAATATGCAGCCGTCATCATCTATTTTTGTAACCAAAAATCCTACCTGATCCATATGAGCTTCAAGCATAATCTTTTTTCTGTTTTCGCCGCCGCAGCCCTTTATAAATCCGTGCACGCTTCCCATTTTATCTATCTTACAGTTATCGCAGTATTCGCTTAATTTGCTTAACGCAAAATCTGCAATATTATTCTCATATCCGCTGATCCCGGTTTTGGAGGTCAGCGCTTTCAGTAATGAGTTTGTATCCATTTGCACATCTCCTTTTGTTTTATTATACCATAACATTTTGATGATTACAAATTTATCTGAAAATTTTATTATATTTTCAGCCTAAAATTATAAATAATTTTCCGCATCTTACATATATTTAATTAAGCCAAATACAAGGAGAGATAAGCTATATGTCAGAGAACATATTACAAAAACAAAATTATATTAAAAGATACTTAAATTCAATTAAGTCAGCAGTTTCAAATCTCATTGCGCAAAACAGACTTTTGTTCTTTTTGTATGTGCTTTCTGTTATTCTGGGAATTACCGCCGGATGTGTTACATACTTTATCTCTGACAAAGACAGTGTTAACAAAATATTCTCTTATATGCAAAACTACTTTACAGGCAGTGTTTTGGTCGGTGTTTCTTTCCCGGAAATATTCAAATCAATTTTAATCGAAAATCTTAAACTTACTCTTGTATTATTTATATCAAGTCTGAGTGTGTTCCTCTGTCCACTCTCCTTTATACGTTTATTTTCAAAGGGATTTGGAATAGGACTGACAGCAACATTCTTTTTGACGCGCTACATGATAAAAGGTATAATATTTTCAGCATTAAGCGTTTTCATATGCAATGTAATCGTTATTCCTGCAATTGTGTTATTTGCTGTGTATAACACTGCTGAAAGCATAAAGGTTTTCAGGCAGAGCAAAAAAAGCAAATTTAATAATTCTGTCTCAAAGCAGAATTATTTGCGATTTTTATTGAGATGTACAGCGTCAGCAGTGATGCTGTTTGTCATATTTGTTATATCGGCGTTGATACAAGGTTTTGTCTGTCCGGGAACAATGCGGATATTCTATATGCTTATCAGCGGAAACTGATAAGTTAAATATTTAATTCACTATATCCCATACTTAATCACAAACTGTTAAAGGCAATTATTTCGCGGGAAATAATTGCCTTTTTAAATTATTTATTAAACCTTTCAATAATCGCCTTAACAATTCTTTCAGATGCGTGACCGTCGCCGTAAGGATTTACAGCGTGTGCCATTTTGTTATACTCATCGCTGTTTACTATAAGCTCTTTAGTCATGTTATAAATAGTGACCTCATCAACACCTGCGATTTTAACTGTTCCGGCATCAACAGCCTCAGGGCGTTCGGTTTCGTTTCTGAGTACAAGCACCGGCTTGCCGAGTGACGGAGCTTCCTCCTGTAGACCGCCGGAATCCGTAAGAACCAAATATCCCCTTTTGATTGCATTATGAAGCTCATCTGCATTAACAGGGTCAATGAGTTTAATCCTTTCATGACCTCCAAGAATATCAAAGGCGACTTCTCTGACGGCCGGATTTAAATGAACGGGATATACAACCTGAACATCGGGATTATCATCTACAATTCTGCGAACAGCACGGCAAATATTCTTAAGCGGCTCGCCAAGGTTTTCACGTCTGTGAGCAGTCATAACAATAACTTTTTTGTTATCCCAGTCAAGGCACTTAAGTCCATCATCACTGAATACATAATCATCACGAACAGTAGTATTAAGCGCGTCAATTACCGTGTTACCTGTGATATAAATATTTTCGGGCGGCGTATTCTCACGCAGCAAATTCTCCTGATTTCTCTTTGTGGGGGCAAAGTGCATATCCGCAATAACGCCGGTAATTCTTCTGTTAATTTCCTCCGGGAACGGGAAGTACTTGTCGAATGTACGCAACCCTGCCTCAACATGTCCGAGCATAATCTGGTTATAATATGCCGCAAGGCTGCCGACAAAGGTGGTTGATGTATCGCCGTGAACCAGAACAATATCCGGCTTAACCTGCTTCATTATGTCGTCAAGACCCTCAAGCGCTCTTGTAACAATATTTACAAGCGTTTGGCGTTCGTGCATAATATTCAAATCATAATCCGGAGTTATGTCAAATATTTTCAGAACCTGGTCAAGCATTTCACGGTGCTGAGCTGTTACGCAGACAATTGACTCTATCTTATCGCTGTTTTTTTCCAATTCCTTAACAAGCGGAGCCATTTTTATCGCCTCAGGTCTTGTTCCGAATATAGTCATAACCTTTATCTTATTCGTCATAATTTTCCTCCTCCATTAACTGCTCGTCAGCGTTATAATTTGCATATTCACCCGGATCTCTGAGCTCGCCCATAACTTTGATTGAAACAAGTATAATAAGCAAAACCGAACAAATCAAAATCAGACCGCGTCCATAGCCCTTTATTGAAATAACAACCGCTGTCATACACAGAACCGCAGTGAGTGTATACAGAATTGTCACAACACGCCTCTGAGAAAATCCCATATCAAGCAAGCGGTGGTGCAAATGACCCCTGTCCGCCTGCATAGGCGAATGACCTGTAAATACACGTCTCAAAATAGCGAACACAGTGTCAAATATAGGCAATCCCAATATCAGAATCGGTACGGCAAAGGTAATAACCGCCGACATCTTAAGCATACCCTGTATGGAAATGCACGACAGGATAAACCCAAGGAACAATGCACCCGTATCACCCATAAAAATCTTAGCTGGGTTATAGTTGTACGGCAAAAAGCCAAAACCTGCACCTGCAACCGCAGCAGTGATAATTGCAATGTTTAAATTATCGCTTATTATAGTCAAAGCCAAAAGCGCGATTGACGCAATGGAAGATACTCCAACCGCCAGACCGTCAAGTCCGTCGATGAGATTAACGGCATTGCAAATACCTACTATCCAGACCATGGTCACAGCACATGAAACCCAATAATTCATTACAATATACGGACAGCCAAACCAATTAACAAACGGATTTGCAAAATGTTCAATTCTGACTCCGCTGTAAATAACCACCGCGGCGGCAAGGATTTGACAAATCAGCTTGACTATCGGTTTCATTTCGGAAATATCATCAATAACACCTGTTGCAACAATTATTGCACAGCCGATTAGTATACCCATAACCTCTTGGTCAATCGTAGCAAAACAAATCACACTCACAACAAAACCATAGAATATAGCAAGTCCGCCCATCAGCGGAGTGGGTTTTTTGTGTACTCGTCTCGCGTCCTTAGGTATATCTATTGCATTGACTTTATGTGCAAGAGAAATAACCATAGGCGTTGCAGAAAATGAAATCAAAAATGCAACAACCAGAGCCAAAAGCACAAATAAATTATTATCAAAAATCATTTTAATCCTCCCGCAGCTACGGCTGAATAAATCCTATCTTTCTGTAGACTTTAGAAACAGTTTTCATAGCCGTTTTGTTTGCCTTTTCAGCGCCGCTTTTGTATATTTGAACTAAATAGTCCTTATTCTTCATAAGGTCGTTATATTTATCCTGTATTGGTCTGATTGTCTCGGCAACCGCTTCCGCAACGGCGTTTTTGAAATCACCGTAGCCCTTGCTGCTGAACTCAATTTCAATCTCGTCCATCGTCCTTCCGGTTGTGGCAGAATAAATGCTCATAAGGTTTTCAATGCCTTCTTTTCCCTCGCCGCGCTTAATCTCGCTGCCCGAATCGGTAACCGCCCTCTTAATCTTCTTTACCGTTTTATCAATCGGATCAAGCAGAAGGATATAACCGTTCTCATTGGTGTCTGATTTAGACATCTTTTGCGTAGGATCCTGAAGGCTCATTATTCTCGCTCCTACCTTCGGTATATAAGGCTCAGGCACCTTGAATGTAGGACTGTACGCATTATTAAAGCGGTTTGCCAAGTCTCTTGTAAGCTCAAGATGCTGCATCTGGTCATGTCCGACAGGAACCAAATCTGCCTGATAGAGAAGAATATCAGCAGCCATAAGCGACGGATATGTAAAGAGACCGGCGTTCAGGTTTTCGGCATGCTTCTTTGACTTATCCTTGTACTGCGTCATTCTTGAAAGTTCACCCATATATGTGTAGCACATCATAACCCATCCAAGCATTGCATGCGCCGGAACATGAGACTGGAAGAAAATCGGATTTTTCTCAGGGTCAAGACCTGCTGCAATAAACAGTGCAAGCAAATCCATGGCATTCTTTCTGAAAGTTTTCGGATCCTGTCTTACGGTTATTGTGTGCATGTCCGCAAGCATAAAATAACACTCATATTCCTCAGTTTCAGCAAGCTCAACCCAGTTTTTAAGCGCACCGACATAGTTTCCGAGAGTCAGCGCACCTGAGGGCTGTATACCGCTTAAAATTCTCTTTTTTGTTTGATTTGTATTCGCCTCGCTCAAATTATTCACCTACTACTTCCTTCAGCAAATCGCCGAGAGTTTTAATTCCCTGTTCTATCTGCTCAAATGAAGCAGTAGAATAGTTCATACGGAATGTACTGTACTTCGCGTTATCATCAATCATGGTTGTTGAGCCGGGAACAAAAGCAACGCCTCTTTCAACCGCCATTGCCATAATTTCCTTTGTATCATACTTTTCAGGCATTTCACAGAACAGGAACAAGCCGCCCTCGGGTGTTGTGTGCGTAACGCAGCTCGGAAAATACTTGTCCATACATTCACACATCAGCTTGCACTTTTCGCCGTATGTCTTTCTGAGCTTTGCTATATGCTCATCAATCGAATAACGCGTTACGAATTCATACGCTATCATCTGTGACAAAACATTTGTATGTACATCCTGAACCTGCTTACATATAACCATTCTTTCAAGAAGGTCAACATCACATGCAACAAAGCCAAGTCTCAGACCAGGTGACAAAATCTTTGAGAATGAACCGAGATACACAACCCTTCCCTCTGTGTCCATAGATTTCATGGTCGGCACATCTTCACCGGCAAATCTAAGCTCACCGTACGGATTATCCTCAAAAATTATAAAATCATACTTCGAGGCAAGCTCAAGAAGTTTCTTTCTCTTTTCAAGAGACATAGTGATACCGGACGGATTCTGGAATGTAGCGATTGTGTAAACAACTTTAACATTAGAATGTTCCTTGAGCAAATCCTCAAGAGCGTTCATATCAAGTCCGTCACTTTCAGCTTTAACGCCATAAATCTCAGCATTGTAAGACCGGAAGCAGTTAAGACCGCCTACAAAGCTTGGCTGCTCACATACGACTGCGTCACCGGGATTGAGCAATGATTTTGAAGCTAAGTCGATTCCCTGCTGACCGCCGCTGACAACAATTGTTCCGTTTCCGTCATTCTCAGAAATTATTCCCTGAGAAATAAGACGCTTTCTGACCCACTCAACAAGCGGCGCATAACCTTCCGTTACACCGTATTGAAGTGCAATTTCTCCCTGATTCTTTAAAATATCCGCAGATATTTCCGCAAGCTCTTTTTTCGGGAACAGATTTGGGTCGGGAGCTCCTCCCGCAAACGATATTATACCGGGCTTACCGAGCAGCTTAAAAATCTCCCTGATTGCCGAAGCCTCAAGGTCCTTAACTTTATCTGAAAACTTTTCTCTCATATCCATGTTTTCTGCCTCTTTTCTGATTGTATTCTTTTATCTGATTGTGTTTTTAAAACTATAACACAGCTGAATTTACATTAAAGCGTAATATATCCTGTATTGTCATCATTCTTCTTTTTTGCCTTAGGCTTTGAAACAACTTTCTTATTTCTGTTTTCATTTTCGTTATTCTGATGTGCCTTATGCAATCTGTCTGAGCTTAAAAACTTACGCACCCCCTGAGCAACCGCAAGGATACCGACAAACAGCGTGAGCATGACGAGAATTATACCAAGCGTTCCCTCAAGTGCTTTTTTAATTTTATTTATTCTGCGTTTTCTGATATACTTCTTCTTCTGACGATAATATTTATCTTCAACCGCATCTTTGGTATCGCTGAAAAATTGGCTCGTTTTTTTTGCATATGGTTCAGCAAATTCCATCACAGCATCTGCGTATTCATTAAACTTTTTCATAATAGAATGCCTCCTAAAATTATAAATAATTTATTCTCCAAGAACCGCAACATACGGCAGGTTTCTATACATTTCGGCATAATCAAGTCCGTAACCGACGATAAACTCATCCGGAATCACACTGCCTACATAATCAGGCTTGAAATCCACTATTCGCCTGTCCGGTTTATCAAACAAAGTACAGACTTTAATTGTATTAGGCTTGAGCAATTTGAATTTCTCAACAATTCTCTTCAAGGTATATCCCGTATCGATTATATCTTCAACTATAAGAATATTCTTTCCTGAAACAAGCAAATCATCCGCTATATTCAATTCAACCTCTCCGGAGCTGGTATCAGAGCTGCCGTAGCTCGACGCTTTTATAAACTCAAGTCTTATGCTTGGCAGCTCAATCTTTCTCATTAAGTCAGCCGTGAACATTACCGCACCCTTAAGAACGCAGACAAGTGTCAGAGAATCAATATTCTGTTCTTTATAATCACTGCTTATTCGCTCTGCTGTTATCCTAACAATATTCGCAATATCATCCTCTGAGAAAAGAACTTCTTTAATTCTCATATTTTTCATAGTGAACCACCAGTACATTATCAGTATCTTTTGTCATTTTGTATTCTTCGTTTGCTCTTATTCCGACGACAGCAAGAATATTGTCAATGTCATCACATAACAGCGGTATGGCGTCCCGTTCTTCACGGCGTATCTTTAAGTCTATCAACAGGCTTTTAAGCTTACGGCTCATTCCGTTTTTATATACTGCAATTCTGTCGCCGCTGCGTCTGTTTCTGATAATCAGCTTTTTCGCATTACTGCCGCCCGAAATCATATCCCAGTCAAGTGCTGTATCGCCGCTTTTCAGCTTTACTTTATCCTTCGGAACAATATCAAGATTGACTTTATATCCATAATCTGCATATTTTATATTATATAACTTATTCGGCTGAACTTCAATACAAAAATCCTTATTGTTATACAAATTTAAATCTTTTTCCTCAAAATCGATATTTTTCTCATCATTTTCTTTATTATTTTCTCTCAACTTTGGGCCTATCTTAAATTCAAGCCAGCCGTAACTCTTTTGTACAACCAGGCCTTTCGGCAGGTTAATTGAACCGTTGCCTTCTGACTCAAAGAAAGAGCAAATACTGTCAATATGCTTTTTTTCAAGAGAATAACCGCTGCCCATTGCGTCACGGGCGCACAAAAGGATTAATCTCGATATAATCGAGCGATTATCAATCAGCTTTAACGACTCTATATCAATCGCCTTATAACTTCCCTTTAATACAGGCGGGTTCAATCGTTCGTACAGTCTTTTTGAATAGTCATCTATAAAGTCCGCGTCATCACCGATTGTCTTTGAAAGATTTGCCAGAGCGTCAACGACAGACGGATTTATTTCAGACGCTAACGGAAGCAGCTGATGTCTTATTTTATTACGCGTATAATTATCGTCTTTATTTGTGCTGTCCGTTTTAAAATCAATTTCCGCCTCACGGCAATAATTTTCTATTTCTTCACGTGAAACATCAAGCAGCGGACGTATAACGCAATCCTCACGCTTATACTTTATGCCCCTGAGACCGGTAAGACCGCTTCCGCGGATAATACGCATCAGAACAGTTTCGGCCTGATCGTTTTTGTTGTGCGCAGTAGCAACATAATCAATATTATTCTCGCTTAATACCCGCTCGAAAAATTCATATCTTGCCCGTCTGCCCGCTTCTTCCTCCGTCAGTCCCTTTTCCTGCGCAAGCTTCGGCACGTCCGTCTTTTCGGTATAGCACTTTATCTTCAGTTTCTTACACAGCCCAATAACATAATCCTCGTCTCTGTCTGCTTCAGCTCCCCTTATTGAGTGATTAAGATGCGCCGCGGAGATATTATAATTAAAGCTATTTTTTATGCTGCTGAGCACATGTAAAAGACAGACGGAATCTGCGCCGCCAGAAACAGCTACCAGAACAGAGCTTCCATTTTCCGCCAGACCTTGCTGATTAATTGTATTTTGAACCTTTTCGATAACAAGTTCGATATAGCTGATATTTTTACTCATCACGCAATCCACTCCAGTTAGCAAATTTTGTGAACTCACCGAGCCATGAAAGATATTCATAGCCAACTTCACCGTTTCTGTGCTTATCAAATTTTATCTTTGTTTTGTTGGGTTCCTCAGAATCCTCATTATAATAACCTTCACGATAAAGAAATATAACCATATCAGCATCCTGCTCTATTGAACCGGACTCTCTGAGGTCACTCAGTACAGGTTCTTTACTCTCACGGTGTTCAACGCTTCGGTTGAGCTGCGACAATGCAATAACCGGAATTCCCAAATCATTTGCCATGACCTTTAGTGTTCTTGAAATATCCGAGACTTCCTGCTGCCTATTTACTCCGCTTCTTCCGGAGCTCATGAGCTGAAGGTAATCAATAATCACTAAATCAAGCCCATGCTCAATTTTTAATTTTCTGCATTTCGCTCCGATTTCAGTAGCGGTAATGCTTGAGTTGTCGTCAATATAAATCTTGGTATCAGAAAGCGCCGCAACCGCCTCACCGAGCTTCGGCCAGTCATCGTCTTTTAAGTTGCCTCGTTTAATACGCTCAGCGCTGACTTTTGCCTGAGCCGAAAGCATACGATTGGCAATCTGTATGCCGGGCATTTCAAGGCTGAAGATAGCAACAGAGGCACCGTCAATAATCGCTGCATTTTGGGCAATATTTAAAGCAAGCGCTGACTTACCCATACCGGGTCTTGCCGCAATCAAAATGAATTCAGCCGGATGAAGTCCTGCGGTTCTTCTGTCTAAATCGACAAATCCCGTTGTTATGCCTGTCACACTCTCGTTTGCATCCGAAAGCTTTTCAATCGTATCTATACTCTCATCAAGATACCTTGAAATGTGATTAAGTCCTGAAATATTTCTGTTCTGAGTAATGTTAATAATTCCCTGCTCAGCGACCCCGATAATATCATCGACTTCCTCATCAGCAGCATAGCAGCGTTTTGTGATGTCCTCGGTCAGATTAATCATTTTGCGGAGCTCAGCCTTTTCGCGAACAATTTCCGCATAATGCTTAACACTGGTGCTGTCGGTTGACGGAACCATGTCTATAAGCTTAAATACAAAGTCAAGTCCGCCCACTTTATCGATACTGCCGCGCAGTTCAAGCTGCTGCTTGATAGTAACATAGTCAATAGGCTGACCCGTATTAAACAGGCTGATTACAGTTTCAAACAGTTCCTTGTGACGCTCGATATAGAAATCACTTGAATTTATTATGCCGATTACGTCCGGAATTCTGTCTCTTGATATAATAACCGCACCGAGAACAGACTGTTCTGCCTCATCGCTAAAAGGCATCGTCCGCAGTGTCAAAGACGAAACATCACTGCCCTCGGAATATAATGAATTATCTGTATTTTTGTAAAGCTCGGTTTCATCCATAGTGACGCACGCCTCCCCCGTGATTGATATACAATACTTACGCCTCTGTAACCTGAACCTTGAAGGTTCCCGTTACTCCCTGGTAAAGCGATACGTTAACGTCACGTATTCCGCAGCTCTTAATACCGTCAGGCAAATCAATTTTTCTCTTATCTACATCTATATTATACTGCTCCTTAAGCGCTGCGGCAACATCTTTTGAAGTGACTGAACCGAACAGTTTTCCTTCCTTGCCAGCCTTTGCTGTCAGCTTTACGGTAATCTCCTTCATTCTCTCGGCAATGTTCTTTGCCTTAAGCTCCTCCTGATTGCGTCTGTACTGCTCTGCGCCCTTTTTGCCTTCAAGCTCGTTTATCGCTTGCTTTGTAGCGAGCTTTGCCAAGCCCTTTTTGAGTAAAAAGTTATTTGCATAACCGTCACTGACGTTAATCAGATCACCCTTTTTACCCTGAGATTTTACATCCTGTGTCAAAATTACTTTCATTTGTATATCCTCCTTAATTCAAATCAAAACTATAACTAATTATCAAGCAAAACCGCATCAATGGCTTCATGCAGTCTTTGCAGAGCAAAATCCAGATTAACGTCGCTTAGCTGAGCGCCGGCAATAGTTATGTGTCCACCGCCGCCAAGCTGTTCAAGTATAAGCTGAACATTAATCATTTCAAGAGAACGGCCGCTGATAATGATTTTGTGTCCAAGTCTCGCTATGACAAACGACGCCTCAACTCCGGCGATATTCAAAAGCTCATCCGCTGCCTTTGCAACGAGAACCTGAATATCCTTTCCGGTTTCATCACATACAACAATTGCAATATTATCTCTGTATAATTTTGCGCTGCTTATAATCTTGGAAAGCCTGATACTATCCTCAAGATCACTCTTGAACAAGCGTCTGACATTTACCGGATCAACGCCCATTCGCCTCAAATATGCGGCTGCCTCAAAAGTACGTACGCCGGTCTTAAACGTAAAGCCCTTGGTATCCAGAAAAATACCGGCATATAGCGCTTCGGCTTCACGAAGCGAAATCTTCGGATTATCCTGAATATACTGAAGAATTTCAGTGACCATCTCGCACGCAGACGACGCATACGGTTCATGATATGTCAGAACAGCATTATCAATAAAATCTTCGGCACGCCTGTGATGGTCAATAAGAACAACGGATTTAGCAGCCGACAATACTTCAGAATACTCAACCATGCTTCTTCTGTGAGTATCAACGACAATAAGAAGAGTTTGCTTATCTATAAGAGACATAGCCTTTTCTCCGGATATTATATTGCCGGAATATTTTGGGTCATTGGTAAAGTTACTCAGCAAAAGTTTTGCATTTGACACGTTTTTCTTGAGTACGATATAAGTATCAACACCTCTGCTTTTTACCGCCTGAAACAGACCTATTGCGGCGCCTACAGAGTCCATATCGCCATTTTTATGACCCATAATCATAACGTTTGATGATTGGTCTATCGCTTCTCTTAAAGCGTGAGCCATAACCCTCGCCTTAACCTTTGTACTCTTCTCAACCTCACGCGATTTTGCGCCATAGAACTTATACGCGCCGGGTGATTTGACAACAACCTGATCTCCGCCGCGGCCGAGAGCCATTTCAAGCGCAAGAGTTGCCATTCGGTTATTCTCTTCTAACGTCTCACCGCCTCTGCCGGTACCTATACTCAATGTGACCGGTATCTTATTCTCAAGATTGATCTCCCTTATATCATTTAAGACACTGTATTTTTCTTTCTCAATCAGCTCAATATATTCCTTATTATGAAATAAAACAATAAACTTTTCTCTCTCGTATCTTCTCGAAACACCTTTGCCAAGAGCTACCCAGGCATTGACGCGTTTTTCAATTTCTCCGAGCAAAGCGCCGTGATTTGAATTCGGTGTTTCTTTTAAAACTTCATCATAGTTATCAATCACAACAAGACATTCAACAACCTCTTTGTCTTCGCAAAGCTTCATAAGTTCCTTAATTTCGGTAATATCCACAAAATACAAACCGACAAGAGTTTCACCGCTCGCACCTGTATCAGAGTGCACCGCTCTGCCGTTGATTTGATATTCTCTGCCATCAAACTTATAATTATCAATGACATTGACTTCGCTTTCAACATACTTTCCGATTGAGAAGTCATTGAATATATCCTGTATGTATTCGCCGTAACCGGTATCCCGTCCTATCATATCAAGAAAAATATCATTACACCATCTGATTTCACCATCGGTTGAAATAACAACGATAGGATGAACAAAAGACTGAACCGCAGTTTTTGTTACTTGTTCGACGCAAAACGAATAGCTTTGCATATACATATAAAACCGCTTACGTCTAATCTTCAGCGTTACAATACCATAGACCGCCAAAACAACCGCGCCGATGACCAAAATAAACCCAAAAAACGAAAAATCAAAACTTCTGTTTTTATTTGATACGATTGCAAGAATACCGCAAACAAACAAAAACAAGGCGCTTATAATTGTGTTTTTAAATCCGGAAAATATTTCATAATTGGTAAAATCCTTTGACTTCTTAGTTTTCACGGTCTCCACCTACCCTTTTAAGCCTTCTTATATCACGAGTTGAATCTATCATTCCAACGAGCATCAAAAGATAGAATATAACAGACAAAATGATATAACCTACTACTATGAATGCCATATATATTCCAAAGCGGGCATAACCGCTTTTCACGCTCTTCTTCAGGCTAAAGTCTATTATCGAAAGCCCATTAACCGCAAGAATAAATGATAAAACAGCTACAACGTTTTTCAGTACAAGCGTGTATATAGTTGTGTCATTCGAAAAGAATGATACAAGCATAAGGATTACAAGCACAAAACTCATACTCTTCGGCGCCTTAATCATACTGAATCTGATATATTCATAATTTTTGACTCTGAGACGCTTCATAAAGAATATCACCGACGCCAAAACCAGATATCCGACTGCTAATGAGTATATAATCAAAATAGTCGGAAAATATGACAAAAAGGCTGTCTTTGTCTGAGACAATAAGCTGTCAACCATTTCAGTCATTCCGGTAATACCGTTGTTCTGTGCTTCTTCAATAACCGGCATAAGTATGTTTTTGGTACTGTTTATCGCTTCATCTACCATACCTACAACTCCGTTTTCACCGCCGGTAAACACATCAATCATCATAATGTTGACAAGAACACCGAAAAGCACCGACGCACAAACCGCAAAAAGCGTGCTGTAATACCGGTTATTCTTACTTATTAAGCAGCCCGCCGTAAGCCCTGGCAGCAAAACAACACAGGCAGTAAGCACAACAGTGATAATATTCCCCGTAATAATCAACAGCAGAATTATCGAAACAGCAAACGAAGTTAATGCTGTTTTCATTCCATGTCTGATAACCAGATATGCTACAGGCAATCCACAGATAAAAACCGCAAACAAGCTTATTACCGGAACGTATGTTCCAAGCATAACAAGGATTACGGTAAGAGCTGAAACAACGGCGCCTTCGCAAACTGTTTTCGCACTAAAACTTTTCATATTAATACCTTCTTTAAATACCGTGTATAATTCAGCAGAATATATTCACCTGTCATACTATCATATTTCATGAGAACTCAATGACTTTTTAAGCTTTGACAGGTCACCGTATCTTTTCTCAATAAGATGATCATTCTCAATTTCAGTATTAAGCTGCTTTATCATCATCTCATTTATGTCATCAAATTCAAGTCCGAGACGCAATGACATAATATATGCAATATTAATCAGACTCGCAGCGTCCTCAGTCAGATGTGACATAGTCTCACAATCAGGTTCGGCAGAAATATCGCCGTAAAAATCGGTTATCTTCTGTAATAGCTCAACTTTAAGAAGCTCAACTGTTTTTATATTATTTGCTATGTCTATCTTCAAAACAATCACCCTCAATTTGCATATAAAACAACATTTTTTCTATTTTACCAGACTTCAGAGATTATTTCAAGCATTTTACGATAAAAATTTGTGACAATATAGTATGTCCGAACATAAAATATTTTTAAGAAAGGGTGATAATATGTCAAAGTCAGCCACTCTTGCTTCCTGTGCCATAGGTAAAACGTATGAAATCTGCGGTTTTAACACCTTTTGCAACGATACATCGAGAGAACTTTTGATACTGCTCGGGTTTTATCCGGGTGAGACAGTTACTCCTGCTTTCACTTCGCCTTTCGGAGACCCGACGGCATATATATTAGGCTGCGGGGCACAGGTTGCACTGCGTAATAAAGAAGCGGAATATTTATTAGTAAAATAAAAGGAGTATCTCCGAAATGAAGATTTTCTCATATAATAAAAAAACTATACACAAAAATAATACCGAAAAACATAAACTTTTTTTGCTCGGCAATCCAAATGTAGGAAAAAGCACAATATTCAACTCTCTGACCGGTCTGAAACAGCATACAGGTAACTGGTCCGGTAAAACTGTTGACGTATGCTTCGGAGAATACACTTATAACGGCAAAGAATACGAGGTTATAGACCTGCCCGGAACACATTCGGTCAGTGCATGCTTTGCAGAAGAATGTGTAACTACCTCCGAGATGACTGAATCCGCCAATACATATATGAATTCGACAACAGTAATCATAGCAGATGCAACAGCTATGAAACGAGGAATTATACTTGCGCTTGAATACCTTAATCATCCAAGATACAAGTTGAACAAATCAGCAATACTGTGCATTAATCTATACGACATAGCTCAAAAAAGAGGCATTGAAATCAACAGAGATTTACTAGAAAAGCTACTCGGCATACCGGTTATTACAATATCAGCACGCAACAAAAAAGATATGCTTAGATTTAAGCAAACGATTGAAAAATCGACAGATAAATTTCAAAACAGCATGGATACTGATACATACGACTGTGAATGCCAATATAAGCTATGCAAATCCTTGATAAATTCAATAAACGAAACCGCTGAAGAGCTATACCAAAAATGTGTCAGGCAATCATACAATGTATTAAACAGTCCGGGGCATAAGTTTGATAAAGTAATTACATCAAAGAAAATAGGCATACCGATAATGATATTATGTCTCGCCCTAATACTTTGGATTACAATAAAAGGCGCAAACTATCCATCCGAGCTTCTATCCAAGCTATTCGCATACTTTAAGCCGCTTCTGCTGCAGCTGCTGACAAATGCAAGACTGCCGGAATTCGCGATAGGAATAATATGCGACGGTATATACGTTACCGTAACCTGGATTATATCAGTTATGCTGCCGCCTATGGCAATATTCTTCCCGCTTTTCACGATACTGGAGGACTCGGGATTTCTGCCGAGAATCGCATTTAACCTAGATAGATGTTACGCATGTGCAAATATGAGCGGCAAGCAATGCTTGACCCAATGTATGGGGCTTGGCTGTAACGCAGTTGGTGTAACAGGCGCAAGAATTATGCCGACCGAAAGTCAGCGCACCATATCAATTCTGACAAACAGTTTTATGCCATGCAACGGTCGTTTTGCTCTGCTTATTACAATATCCGCAATATTTATCGGCGGACTTTTGCCCGGGACAAAATCTGGTATTGTATCAATGCTTACTGTACTTTGTCTGATAATACTGTCGGTAATCATCACCTGGTTAGTTTCTTATATACTGTCAAAGACCTTGTATAAAGAAGAAAATGTAATATTCTCACTCGAACTTCCCGAGTACAGACGACCGGAAATATTAAAAACCTTAACCATTTCACTTGTACACCGTACACTTATGATAACAGGCAGAGCATTACTCTGTTCAGCCCCTATGGGTGCATTTATTTGGATTTTGGCAAATATTAGTGCCGGAGACGTATCAATGCTAACCGCTATATCTCAATCGCTGAATCCTATTGGGAATTTTTTGGGAGTTGACGGATTTATAATATTTGCATTTATACTCGCTCTTCCGGCAAATGAAATCACACTGCCGATTTTAATAATGGGTTACTTATCAAGTGGATATATGAGCGATATAAATGACATAACTACTCTCAAAACTATTTTTGAAAATAACAACTGGACACTTCTTACTGCAATAAACATGATGCTGCTTACACTTTATCACTCACCCTGTATAACAACACTGATGACAATCTACAACGAAACACACAGCATAAAAAAAGTTTTGCTATCCATAATACTGCCTTGTTCAATCGGCGGGATACTATGTATAATTACAAAGATGCTATTTATATTCTTTGGCATAGCTTAAAAAGCATGCCGATTTATGGTAAGAATAGTCACTACTTCAAACAAATACTAACTCAAATTTAGTAAAATGTATAAAATTTTATTTTAAATTATTGACAGGTTTAATTCCTTAGGTTATACTTTAAGAAAATAATTATTCTATTAAAGGATAGGTGATAAAAATGACTTTTGAACAGGCAGTAGCTAAAGTTCAAGACATTATGAAAGAGGCAAAACCCGCCGAAATCGGAGATGTTGCAGTACAGATTCATTTCACTAATAAAGATTGTGATGGTATAATGTACATAGCTTGCCGCGGCGGAGAACTTGACATCGCAGGATATGACTATAAGGATAACGATGTTGCCATCGACATTATGTACGGTGACCTTACAAAAATTCTTAAAGGCACAATGAGTGTTGCGAACGCTGTAAGCAAAGAGCTTATTTCAATTTCAGGCAACGCAGACGCTTTGAACAGTATTGCCGGAAGCGCTAAGAAACCTGCTGTTAAGAAAGCTGCCGTTAAGAAGGATGCTCCTAAAAAGACAGCTCCTGCAAAAACAGAAAAAGCAGCTGAAACAGCTAAAACCGCTGAAAAACCTGCTGTAAAGACTGCAACTAAGACTGTTGCTAAGACTACTACAGCTAAAAAGACAACCAAGACATCTAAATAGTTTTATCTGTCATTTAGGTTTTCTTTTACGGTAACAACATAAGAATTTAAGCAGCAAACCATTATCGGTTTGCTGCTTTTTCTTTGTATTTCATAATAAAAAAGCACGGCTCAACCGGCATCAAAGGCACAGTCAAACCGTGTTTATATAAAAAATAATAAAAACCAAATCTTATCTACATATTTCTAATCTTAATCATCCGAACGCTGTCACTAAGTCTTGATTCATCGCGGCTGCCCTTAACATACTTGGTCTTATCAATGTTTGCAGACTCAGCTATACTGTCATCATATTCAGCAATAATCAAAGCGATATCGCGCTCTAACTCATTAATCTTATTTAATGTGCCATTGCGAATTTCATCTGATTCTTTTTTTATATCATTAATATCTCCAAATACAAACAAATTATTACACATACGGGCATTTGCTTCGAGCAAACTCATCTGCGACACTCCTTAATCACACTTCTTGTGTTACACACAATTAATCTTTTGTAACAAATTCCAAAGATTTCTGTAATATTTGTGTAATATTATATCAGGGATAATACAATTTGTCAAGGACAAATTTGTAAAACAGTTAAAAATAATAGAGCTGCTGAATTAAATTGTAGTTTGACTTAATAAAGCCTAGCCCAGTTCCGCCCGCCAGACCCGGGCGGGTAA